>JAUXNU010000158.1 GCA_030682655.1 Actinomycetota bacterium
CGTGGTCGCGTACTCCGACAACGCGAAGATGACGCTCCTTGGCGTGGAAGCGCCCACGTTGCAGCGATACGGCGCAGTCAGTGCGCGAACTGCCGAGGAGATGGCGGCCGGCGCATGTCGCGCGCTCGGGGCGGATGTCGCGATCGCCACGACCGGCATCGCTGGTCCCAACGGCGGCTCGGAGGAGAAGCCTGTGGGGCTCGTGTGGTTCGCGATCGCGGGCGCCGAAGGCGCGACATCGTGGAGTCTCAACCTGTTCGGCGACCGCCACGGTGTGCGCACGCGTGCAACGCTGGCGGCACTCGATGGGCTTCGACGCCACCTCAGGGGTCGCTGACCGTGCGCGCGTTCTTCGCGGTGGAGCTGTCTGACGCCGTTCGCGAGGCACTCGCAGGAGTACGCGACAGCGTGATCTCGGCAGACCCGCAGTGGCGCAGCGCTACCTGGGTAGCGTCCGAGAACCTGCACGTAACGGTGAAGTTCCTTGGCGACATCGACGAGGCGACAGCGAGCGGCCTCTGCGACTCGCTCGCCTGGCAGCTTGCCTGCGAGCTCCCTCCTCGGCTGACGTTCACGGGCCTGCGCGCGGTTCCCGGGGCGCGTCGCGCGCGGATGCTGTGGGCCACCCTCGACGACGAGGACGGTCTCCTGGCGCGCGTTGCGGCCGTCGTGGAGGTGGCGTCTCCCGCAACGGATGTCGAGTCGGGCCGACGCCCTTTCTCTCCGCACGTCACGCTCGTTCGTGCACGACGCCCGATGTCAATGTCCGAAGAGCCGCTCAAGCTCGCCGAGAATCATCTCTTCACGATGCTCTCCGCAGGTAGGAGAGCAATGTCAGTGCCGTCGATTACGCTTGTCCGCAGTACGTTGACGCGAAACGGGCCGATCTACGAGACCATCTCGTCGATTGCAGTCGGCAGCGATTGACATCGAACACCTGTTCGTGTACGTTCGCGTCAGCCCCGCAGGATCGCCCGATGATCAGCGAAGGAGCACGGGAGCATGGATTCGGACAAGGCCAAGATTCTCGAAGTCACAAGGGAGCAGATCGACCGCAAGTTCGGCAAGGGCTCGCTCATGAAGCTCGGCGAGCACCCCGCCGTCGCGGCCATCCAGGCCATACCGACCGGGTCCCTGGCGCTTGATGCAGCCCTCGGGATCGGGGGAGTGCCGCGAGGCCGGGTCGTCGAGATCTACGGCCCGGAGGCGGGGGGCAAGACCACGCTAGCACTGCAGATCATCGCCGAGGCACAGGCGCTCGGCGGAGTAGCGGCCTTCATCGATGCCGAGCACGCACTCGACCCGGCCTACGCCGCGCGTCTGGGCGTCGATATCGAAGAGATACTCATCAGTCAGCCTGACACCGGAGAACAGGCCCTTGAGATCGCGGACATGCTCGTTCGCAGCGGTGCCGTCGATGTCATCGTCATCGATTCGGTCGCCGCGCTCGTACCTCGCGCGGAACTCGAGGGCGAGATGGGCGACGTCTCCGTCGGCCTCCAGGCCCGGCTCATGAGCCAGGCTCTGCGCAAACTCGCCGGCTCCCTCAGCAAGTCCAACACGACCTGTATCTTCATCAACCAGCTCCGCGAGAAGATCGGCGTCATGTTCGGCAGCCCCGAGGTCACACCCGGAGGCCGCGCCCTCAAGTTCTTTTCCTCGATTCGCATCGACATCCGGCGGATCGACTCGATCAAGCAGGGTACGGATATCGTCGGCAACCGGGTCCGCGCGAAGGTCGTCAAGAACAAAGTCGCACCACCCTTCCGTCAGGCTGAGTTCGACCTCATGTATGGCCAGGGCATATCCAAGGAAGGTGGTCTCGTCGACCTCGGCGTCGAAGAGGGCATCGTGGCCAAGTCCGGCGCCTGGTACACGTACGGCGAGGAACGCCTTGGCCAAGGACGCGAAGCGGCGAAGGAGTTCCTCAAGGAACACATCGAACTGCGCAACGAGATCGAGACGCGCATCCGAGAGGCACTCGGGTTGCCACTACCCGGTACTGCACCAGTCGACCCCGAACCTGCGGACGACGGCGACTGACGGGGAGACCCGCCGATGCTCCGATGATCGAGATCCGCGACACCAAACCGGGTTCGAAGAGGCGAGAGCTTTGGGTCGACGACGAACTCGTGCGAGCTATCCCTGTAGATGTCCTCAGGGCATCCGGCATACGAGACGGCCATGCCGTCGAGCCGGATGCCCTGCGCGACGCAATCGAGGCTGTAGAGAAGTCCTGCGCCCACGAACGTGCCCTGAGACTCATCGGCTATCGGGAGCGCTCGGTGCACGAGATCAGGACGCGCCTCCTCGATGACGGCTACGAAGCCGGTGTCGTCGTCGCTATGGTCGAGCGCTTCGCAGATGTCGGGTTGCTCGACGACGCACGTTACGCCGGAGTCTATGTCCGGACCAAGCGCAGCGCCGGATGGGGGAGCCGCCGAATCGCCCGCGCCCTTGCCGACGCTGGTATCGATGAGCCCATAGCACTTGACGCGATCACCCAAGAGCTTCCCCCAGAGGAGGAGCTCGGGCGTGCCGTCGCCATCCTTTCGAACCTCCGTCTGGACACCGTTTCCGGCCGACAACGCGCTCTTCGCAGACTCGTCGCGAGGGGTTTCGACTACCAAGTCGCACGAGAGGCGGTCAGGGCCGCCTCAGACCGGTTTCCGTCCGGAGACGCAACTACCTGCGATTCTTGACGCTTTGCGCTGGTAGGACGTACTATTGCGTCGGCAAGTGTGATTCTCCGCCACGGGATGCGCGCCATGCATAACGGCGGTTTTGTGTGTTAGTGATATGAACTCGATAAGTCGAACCGGGAGTCCGGTTCGGCTTATGGCGTCCCGTATGACGCACAGCCACACCGTGGCGACATCACATCTGCCGGGCGCATGTCGTCCGGTTTTCGCATGTCACGGGCTCGGTGAACGGACTCATGCGAACTCGGAAGCAACAGTAGCGCGCGCCCAAACAACGATGCACCGCGACTGAAAGGAGGGCGCGCACCATGCAGGTATTCGGCATCATCATCGCCGTCGTAGTAGGCGTCGCCCTCGGCTTCGCTATCCAGAAGTACCTGGTTCAGGACAGAAGCACACGCTCACGCGAAGGTGCCCAGCGAATAGTCCAGGACGCGGAGAAGCAGGCCGAGACGCTCAAGAGAGAAGCCTTGATAGAGGCGAAGGACCAGAACTTCCGCATGAAGGCCGAGGCGGAAGAGGAGCAGAAGGAACGCCGCAAGGAGCTGACCGCACTCGAGAACCGGCTCGGTCAGCGCGAAGAGACCATCGACCGTCGCGCCGAGTCCCTCGACAAGAGGGAGCACCAACTGTCCAGCATGCAAGGGCAGATCCAGAAGAGCGAGAAGGAACTCGAAACGCTGATCGCCGAGGAACGCGAGCGCCTGCAGGCGCTTGCCGGCATGACCACTGACGAGGCCAAGGCCGTACTGATGTCCCGCGTCGAGGACGAGGTCAAGCGCGATGCCGCGGCCTACATCCGCGAGGCGGAGACCCGTGCCCGTGAAGAGGCCGACAAGAAAGCACGCAACATCGTCGGAATCGCCATACAGCGCGTCGCCGCGGACCATACGGCTGAGTCGACCGTATCCGTCGTGCACATCCCGAGCGACGACATGAAGGGCCGCATCATCGGCCGCGAGGGGCGCAATATCCGCGCCTTCGAGGCGCTCACGGGGATCAATCTGATCATCGACGACACCCCCGAGGCAGTCATCCTGTCCAGCTTCGATCCCGTTCGCAGAGAGATCGGCCGACTCACGCTTGAGAGCTGCATTCAGGACGGTCGCATCCATCCGGCCCGCATCGAAGAGATGTTCAACAAGGCCGAGGGTATCGTCTCTCAGCAGGTGCAGGAGGCCGGCGAGCAAGCGGCATTCGATTCGGGCATCCACGGCCTGCATGCCGAGCTGGTACGCACGCTTGGTCGCCTCAAGTACCGCACCAGCTACGGCCAGAACGTGCTGAAGCATTCGCTCGAAGTCTCGCATCTTGCCGGTGTCATGGCCGCGGAACTTGGCGTCGACGTCAAGCTGTGCAAACGCGCTGGTCTGCTACACGACCTCGGCAAGGCGATCGACCACGAGATCGAAGGACCGCACGCGGTCATCGGTGCCGACCTTGCGCGCCGCATGAACGAACCCAAGACGATTCTTCACTGCATCGAGGCACACCACGGCGATGTCGAGGCCTCCACCGTGGAAGCCGTCCTGGTGCAGGCTGCGGACGCCATTTCGGCCGCTAGGCCGGGAGCTCGTCGCGAGACCCTCGAGAGCTACATCAAGCGCCTTGAGAAGCTCGAGGCTGTCGCAGAGTCTCATCAGGGCGTCGAGAAGTGCTACGCGATGCAGGCCGGGCGCGAGATCAGGGTCATGGTCAAGCCCGACCAGATCAAGGACAGCGATGCAGTCGTGCTCGCGCGCGACATAGCCAAGCAGATCGAAGAGGAGCTTGAGTATCCCGGTCAGATCAAGGTGATGGTCATCCGCGAGAGCCGGGCGATCGACTACGCCAAGTAGGCATTGCGCGATACACTCATAGGTGGCTACCAGCCATGCAGGAAGGCCGCTGTCAGCGGCCTTCCTTGGTAAGGGGACCAAAGTGGCAGACCACGATTCACTCATAGACTTCGTCTCGGCTGTCTCGGGCGATTCATTCCTCAAGGTCGAGGAGAACCTGGGGGATGGGTTCGTTCGCCTCCGGATAGCCGAGGCAGAGCGCAGGCAGGCCAAACACGACATCCGCAACTTCGAGGACATCGTCGTAGAGCTGCTGCGAAATGCCCGTGACGCTCATGCACAGCGCATCTTCATTGCCAGCTCCCGCGAGGGCGACACTCGGACGTTCACGATGATCGACGATGGCATCGGAGTGCCCGAACAGATGCAGGAAGCGATCTTCGAGCCCCGCGTCACTTCCAAGCTCGAGACGATGGTCATGGACCGTTGGGGAGTCCACGGGCGCGGCATGGCGCTGTTTTCGGTACGCTCTAATGTCTCCTCGGCACGGGTCGCCGCGTCAGGACCTCACAAGGGCACTTCCGTGCAGGTCGTGGCATCAGCCCACGAGCTCTCCGAACGCAGCGATCAGTCAACATGGCCGCTCGTGGAACGTGGAGAGGCCGGGTTGTTGGTTGTGAGCAAGGGGCCGCACAACATCATCCGCCGTATCCTGGAGTTCGCATGCGAGCATCCCGAAGTCGACATCTACCTCGGCTCTCAGGTCGAGGTGCTTGCCACTCTCCACGAGCTTGCCCGGGACACGCTCGAGAGTTCGGATCTTCTGTTCTGCGACGATGTCGACCGGCTCGCGGTGTGGCAGAGACCTGCCGCTGCGTCTGACGCCTCGGACCTTGTCTGTATCGCCGATCGGATCGGACTCAGTATCTCCGAACGCACCGCCCACCGGGTCTTCGCTTCCAATCTGGCCCCGCTCGAGCCCGTCCTGAACCAGGTTCTTGTCGAGGACGAGCCTACTCCGGCGCCGACTCCCGATATCTACAAAGACCGCCGAGGACTTCGCATCCATCACACAGACGTCACCGAGTTCAAGCGCGATCTCACGGCTTCATTCGATACGCTGGCAGACAAGTACTACCTGCATCTCAAGGGAGAACCTCGCATACACGTCGGTCGCAACGAGATCCGTGTCCGCTTCGAGGTCGAGAAGGAGGAGTAGCCGTGGGCGACCGCACGTGAGCTTCTGCGCTATAATCCGGAGCGAAGAATCTGACACACCAACGCCCCAACCACATCGCAACGCTTCGTGCGATGACGCAGCAGTGAATCCGCACACAGGGAGTAGCAGTGGAAGTGCTCAAAGTCTCCAGCAAGTCCAACCCCAACGCCGTCGCCGGAGCGCTCGCGGGCATCATCCGCGAACAGGGAGCCGTTGAAGTCCAGACTGTCGGCGCCGGCGCCCTGAACCAGGCAGTCAAAGCCATTGCGATCGCCCGCGGGTTCGTCGCTCCGTCGGGCCTCGAATTGACCTGCATCCCCGCGTTCGCGGACATTGAGATCAACGGCGAGGAGCGCACGGCTATCCGCCTTCTGATCGAACCCCGCGACATGCATCGCTAGCCATCCCCGCACTGGAGGTCAGGTGACCTTCGACCTCCACATACACAGCACCGCCTCCGACGGGTCGCTCTCTCCGGAGGAGATCGTGCGCGTCGCCGCGCATGGCGGAATGGCGGCAATCGCGATCACGGACCACGACTCGGTAGCCGGTATCCCCTCGGCCCTCACGGCCTCTGCCGCGGCCGGTATCCGGCTGATTCCCGGTGTCGAGCTTTCGGCGGTGCACGAAGGGTTGGATGTTCACATCCTTGGCTATTTCGTGGACCACAATGACCTTCGGTTGGCCGAACGCCTGAGCGAACTGCGCGAGCTGCGCCGGGCCCGCGCTGCGGACATCGTAGGCGCACTGTACGCCGCCGGATACCATCTCGCCATCGACGAGGTGCTTATGCTCGCCGAAGGTGGAAGCGTCGGTCGGTCGCATGTTGCGCGTGCACTCGTCGAACGCGGTCACGCGGCCGACGTCGCTGACGCCTTCGAGAGGTTCATCGGCAGGGGAAGGCCATTCTACGTCCCAAAGCCGGTAGCCCGGCCGGCGCACGTCGTGAAGACCATACGTGATGCCGGCGGCCTGGCGGTTCTTGCACACCCCGGCATCACGGGGATAGATGATGCCATCGACGAACTCGTGGCCGCAGGCCTTTCGGGCCTGGAGGCGTACCACGCCGAGCACACTCAGGAGCAGCGCGACCACTACGCTCGTCTCGCGGCGCAACGCGGACTGCTCGTGACGGGAGGCTCTGACTACCACGGGCCCAAAGCGCCAGGGGCTGAGATCGGATCTGTCGCCATACCTGACGAGGCGCTCGAAGCGCTGCTCGCAGCCGCTCCCTCGGGCCCGTCGGCAGCGCCTCCCACCGTGCTACACTAGCGCGGCCATGACGACGTTTGCCGTACGCACTTTCGGGTGCCAGATGAACAAGCACGATTCCGAGAGGGTCACCGGGCTTCTCGAATCGTCCGGCATGACTCCAGTCGAAACCACCGACGACGCGGACGTTGTCGTGTTCCTGACCTGCTGCGTTCGCGACAAGGCCGACGAGCGTCTGCGCGGACAGGTCGCATCGCTCAAGGCCCTCAAGACCATACGTCCTGACGCGCTCATCGCGGTTGGCGGCTGCATCGGTCAGCGTGACGGCGAGATGCTCCTGCGCCAGCTGCCCCACGTGGATGTCGTGTTCGGCACCCACAACGTCGGACGGCTCCCGGCTTTGCTCGATACGGCACGCACGTCCCGAACTCCAGTCGTTGAAGTCCTCCAGTCCTCGGACGACTTCACGAGCGACCTGCCGGGCAAACGCGAGCACGCCTGGCACGCCTGGGTGCCGATCACCGTCGGTTGCGACAACTTCTGTTCCTACTGCATCGTGCCTCACGTCCGCGGCCGCGAGCGCAGCCGCGCGCTCGATGACGTGGTCGACGAGTGCCGCAGGCTGGTCGAGGACGGCGTGCTCGAAGTGACCCTCCTTGGCCAGAACGTCAACTCGTACGGGCGCGACCTGTACGGATCGCCCCGGTTCGCCGAAGCGCTCGCCCGCGTCGCCGAGACCGGTATCGCCCGGATCAGATTCGCAACCAGCCACCCGAAGGATCTTTCCGAGGAGACCATAGCGGTGATGGCGTCGACACCGGCGGTCTGCCACTCGCTGCATCTGCCCGTGCAGTCCGGCTCCGATCGCGTGTTGACGGCCATGAACCGCCGCTATACGGCCGCCGACTACCTCGCGCTGGTGGAGCGCCTCTACGCTGCCATGCCCGACCTTGCACTTTCGACCGACATCATCGTCGGCTTCCCGGGTGAGACCGAGCAGGATTTCCTCGGCACGCTTGAAGTCGTTCGTACCGCCCGCTTCGATCAGGCCTTCACGTTCATCTACTCGCCGCGCGAGGGAACACCCGCGGCGAAGATGGGGGACCGTGTGCCGCGCGAAGTCGCCCAGGAGCGCTTCGCCCGGCTGGTTGCCGAGGTTCATGCGTCCGCGCTCGCGAAGAACGTGCTGCTTGAAGGTTCCGTGCAGCGCGTGCTCCTCGAAGGCACGTCCCGGCGCAACGACTCGATGCTCGCAGGCCGTACCGAAGGCAACAAGGTCGTCCATGCTCCGGTTCCCCCTGCAACCCCCGTCCCGCAACTCGCGGGCACGATGCGCGACGTGGAGATAGTCCGTGCGCAGACGTGGTTCCTCGAGGGCCGTCTGACGGGGTAAGTAACCAGGAGGAACTATTTCTGAGGAGGGGAGGTAGACGGTGGCTTCCGGGATCTTTGGCATAATCGCGCCGCATCCGCCGATCATGGTGCCCGCAGTCGGCGGGGCCGACGCCGATGTCACTCGCGCATCCGCAGATTCGATGGAGGTCGCAGCGAGGCTTCTGGCTTCGTACGACCCGGACACGGTCGTGGTCATGTCGCCTCACAGCCCCGCGGTCGCGGGCTCCTTCGCCATCGACACTGCCGCCCGAACATCCGGCTCACTCGGGCAGTTCGGCGCCGCCCAGACCGCCATCACCTGCCAAGGAGACCCCGCGCTCGCCGCCGCGCTCCTCGAACGACTCGAACGACGCGGCATTTCGGCCGTCGACCGGGCGTCCAACGCCGCCCTGCGCTCGGGTGAGCTCGACCACGGCGTCGTCGTCCCGATGAGCTTTCTCGATCCCGCCGGACGCTGGCCATTGCTGGTGCTCTCGCTGTCATACCTCCCGCTGGGGACACACGTTGCGCTCGGCGAGGAACTCGCCTCTGCTGCTGACGATCTCGGACGCCGCATCGCCTTCGTGGCGAGCGGGGATTGCAGCCACCGCCTGACACACGATGCGCCCGCCGGCTACTCGCTCCGCGGCGCAGAACTCGACGCGACACTTGTCGAACTCATCGGCGCGTCGGATTTCGACGGTCTGACGCACATCGATCCCGGCCTCGCGGAAGCCGGAGGGGAGTGCGGCTTGCGCTCGTTCGTCACCCTTGGCGGCGTCGCACGTCCGGCGCACGCTCGCGTCCTGTCCTACGAGGGGCCATGGGGCGTCGGCTACCTGACCGCAATCGTGAACGAAGAGGCCGTCACGGCCGAGTCCGGCGCCAAACACGGCGCAGCCGGGTTCGACGAGTCGGAGATCGTCGTCCTGGCCCGCGCCGCCATCGAAGCGTTCGTCCGGACTCGCGAGGTGCTGGAGCCCGACCCGCTCGTCGACCCCGTCTTCCCGCCGCGCGCCGGCGCGTTCGTGTCCCTGCACCGGGGCGGCGCGCTCCGTGGCTGCATCGGCACCATCGCCCCGACCCGTGACACGCTGGCCGAGGAGGTCGTCAACAACGCCGTCGAAGCCGCGACCCGCGACCCCAGATTCCCCCCGCTCACCATCCCTGAGCTCGACGCCCTCGACATCAAAGTGGACGTCCTGCACGAGCCCGAGAAGTGCGAATTCGAGGATCTGCACCCCCGCGACTATGGGGTCATCGTCACCGACGGATTCCGCCGCGGCCTTCTCCTGCCCGACCTCGAAGGCGTCGACACCCCGGATCAGCAGGTAGATATCGCATGCCACAAGGCAGGCATCTCCCCGCACGAACGCATAAGCCTCGAGCGGTTCAAGGTCGACCGCTATGCCTGACCGCGCGCGCGGTCCCGGCGACGAAGACCCGGCGCCCGGCGATCCCCGGCTCGAAGTCGTGGCGGTCGTCGGGCCGACAGCGGTGGGGAAGACCCGGCTGGCCGAGGATCTTGCGCGCGAACTCGACGGCGAGATCGTCACCGCTGATTCGATGCAGGTCTACCGCGGCCTCGACATCGGCACCGCGAAGACCCCTGCGGACCACCGCACCGTCCCTCATCACTGTATCGACCTCATCGATCCGGGTACTGACTTCTCTGCGGCCCTGTACCAGGCCATCGCACGCGCAGCCATCGATGACATCGCTTCGCGCGGACATCTCCCGCTCGTCGCGGGTGGCACGGGACTCTACGTCCGCGCCGCACTCGACGACATGTGTTTCCCGGGAGGGGAGACCTCCAGCCCTTCGCGCGACCGGCTCGAGGCCGAAGCTGCCGCTGTTGGTGCGCACGCGATGCACTCACGCCTCGCCACCCTCGATCCCGCCTCGGCGGCCCTCATACACCCGAACAACGTGCGCAGGACCATACGGGCCCTTGAGATGGCCGAGGAGGGTGTTTCCTATGCCGGGCAGGCAGCTGGCTTCAGAGCGCGCACAAGCGTCTACAGCGCCTCCTTCCTTGGCCTGACCATGCGCAGGGACGTTCTGTACGACCGCATAGACGAGCGCGTCGACGTGATGCGCGACGCCGGCCTTCTCGACGAGGTGCGCTCGCTGCTTGCGTCGGACTTTCGAGCGGCGCTGACCGCGGCGCAGGCCATCGGCTACAAGGAACTCGTACCGGTCGTTGAGTCCGAGGCGGACCTGGGGGAGGCTCTCGACAGCGTCAAGCTGGCGACTCGCCGCTACGCGAAGCGTCAACTCACCTGGTTCCGTGGCGATCCTCGTGTCAGTTGGATCGACGTAACCGACCTGTCACAGGACGAGACGCTGACGCGCGCGCTCGAACTGCTAGAATCGGGCAACCCGGCGACCTATCCGGAGAGTTGCTAGCCAAGGCGACAGAAAGGATCTTCATGCAGCTCGCCTTCACCAAGATGCACGGCCTGGGCAACGACTTCGTCGTCATCGAAGACCTGGCGTCGGAGATCGACTTCTCTCCTGAGGCCATCCAATGGTTCTGCGACCGCAACTTCGGAGTCGGCGCAGACGGGCTCATCCTCATCCGCCCGGCCACGACACCAGAGGCCGACTACCTCATGCTGTATTTCAACGCTGACGGCTCGGCCGCAAAGATGTGCGGAAACGGTATCCGTTGCTTCACGAAGTATCTCGTGGACCACGGGATCCTGTCCGCCAAAGTGGATTCGCTCTTGGTTGAGACACTCGGCGGCCCCAAGCCGATAACCTTCTCGCGCGACCACGACGGCACCATGCACATGGCGACCGTCGATATGGGCGCACCGGCGCTCTCTCCGGACGAGATCCCGACGACCCTATCGGGAGAGCAGGTCTTCGAGTGCCCCTTCGAGACTCCATATGGCACCTTCCAGATAACCGCGGTATCGATGGGCAATCCCCACGTCGTGATCTGGGTCGACGACATCGATGACGCTCCGGTCGATACGGTCGGCCCCTACATCGAGACCCACGAGGCGTTTCCCGCGAAAACCAACGTGGAGTTCGCTCAGTTCCTTGGCGACGACACTATCGCACTCCGCGTGTGGGAGCGCGGGGTGGGGGAGACGCTCGCCTGCGGAACCGGTGCTTGCGCCACCCTCGTGGCGGCATCGCTGTCCTGTTTGGTGGGTCGTGCCGCCACCGTCCGACTGCCCGGTGGCGAGCTCCGCATCCATTGGGACGAAGACGGACACGTGTACATGACGGGACCTGCGACGCAGACGTTCCTTGGAACAATCGAACTACCCGAGGACGACGCCTAGATTCTGCTACCATGTTCCGAACGATGCGCCGGATCCACGCGAGACCATGACGCCATCGAGCGAGAATGCGTACCGAGACACCCAGACGAAAGGGATGTTCGCACCGTGAGAACTGCGAAGCGCATGGCCAACCTGCCTCCGTACCTGTTCGCCGAGATCGATCGCAAGAAGGAGGCGAAGGTCGCGCAGGGCATCGACGTCATCTCGCTCGGAATAGGCGACCCCGACATGTCGACTCCCGACAACGTCGTCGACGCCATGGCGAAGGCCATCCGCAATCCCAAGAACCATCAGTATCCGGCCTACGCCGGCTCAAAGCCGTACCGCGCCGCGTGCGCGCAGTGGATGAAGAACCGCTTCTATGTCGATGTCGATCCCGATGCCGAGGTCCTCGCGCTCATCGGCAGCAAGGAAGGCATCGCGCACCTGTTCCCCGCCTTCGTCGATCAGGGCGAGTACACCCTCGTGCCCGGTTGCGGCTACCCGGTCTACCACACGGGCGGCATCCTCGTCGGCGGTCTCTCGCATTTCATGCCTATGACCGAGGAGAACGACTTCCTGGCCGACTTCGAGAGCACGCCCGCCGAGGTGCTCGCCCGGGCCAAGATGATGTTCATCTCGTATCCGAACAACCCGACCTCGGCGATCGCCACCGAAGAGTACTTCGACCACGCCATCGCCTTCGCACGCGAGCACGACATCCTACTCATCCACGACAACGCGTACTCGGAGATAGGTTTCGACGGGTATCGTCCGCCAAGTCTCATGCAGCGCCCCGGCGCTCGTGACGTGGCGATAGAGCTCTTCAGCTGCTCCAAGGCCTACAACATGACCGGCTGGCGTGCCGCGTTCGCGACCGGCAACGCCGAAGCCATCAAGGCGCTCGGCACGGTGAAGTCCAACATCGACTCCGGAATCTTCACGGCGGTCCAAGAGGCCGCCATGGAGGCGATGCTCGGCCCGCAGGACATCACCTCGGAGATGTCCGTGATCTACCAGCGCCGGCGCGACATCGTCATGGACGCGCTCGGCAGCATCGGAATGCGCGCCCGCACGCCCAAGGGCACGATCTACATCTGGGCCCGCGTGCCCGATGGGTACGACTCCGCCGGGTTCGCGACCAAGGTACTCGAGGAAGCGAACGTCATCGTGGCGCCCGGCAACGCGTACGGGCCGAGCGGCGAGGGCTACATTCGCATCTCACTCGCTACCCCCGATGAGCGCCTCGCCGAGGCCATCGAGCGCATCAAGAACACACTCTAGGGGGCGGCACCGTGTGCGCGCGGAATCGCCATTATCCCGAGACTGGCCAGGACATCGCAGGTCACACTGACCGCGCTGTCCTCGTCGGGGTCGATCGTGCCGAGACCGACTGGCCTGTCGAGGAGTCACTTGCGGAACTTGAGCGGCTCGCGCACACCGCAGGCGCCGAGGTAGTTGCCTCGGTCACCCAGCGTCTCGACAAGCCAAACCCCCGTACCTTCATCGGTGCGGGGAAGGCCGAGGAAGTCGCGGCGATTGCCCACGACACCGACGCCAACCTCGTTGTGCTCGATGACGAACTCTCTCCTCGGCAGCAGGTCAACATCGAGGACCTGCTGCCTGAGACCCGCGTGATGGACCGCACGGCTCTCATTCTCGACATCTTCGCCCTCCACGCAACAAGCCGTGAGGGTAAACTTCAGGTCGAGCTCGCGCAGCTGGAATACATGCTTCCACGGCTCCGGGGCATGTGGGGCCACCTGGACCGCGAACGGCTTGGCGGCGGACGCGGCACGCTATTCGGCGCGGGAGAATCTCAGCTCGAGGTTGACAGGCGCATGGCGCGCAAACGCATCGCAAGTCTCAAACGCGAGCTCAAGCACGTCAGCGGCGAACGGAAGCTGCAGCGCAAGCGTCGCGCACGCAGCGGTGTGTTCAGAATCTCGCTTGTGGGCTACACGAACGCGGGCAAGTCCACGCTCCTCAACGCTCTGACAGGCGAGCATGTCCTCGCCGAGGACATGCTCTTTGCGACACTGGACTCGACGACACGGCGCCTTGCGCTGCAGGAAGGCCGCGAGCTCACCCTCACCGACACCGTCGGCTTCATCCACAAACTGCCTCACGGGCTCGTGGAAGCCTTCAAGTCCACTCTCGACGAGGTCGCCGAGGCCGACTTGCTCCTGCATGTCGCCGACGCGTCCACGCCCCAGCGCGAGGCCCAGATGCAGGCGGTCCGCGAGGTACTCCACGAGATCGATGCACACCGTACGCCCGCGCTTGTGGTCTTCAACAAGATCGACCTGCTCTCTGCCGAGGAATGCTCGCAACTCGCTCGTCGCTATCCCAATGCCGTCATGCTTTCCGCCGCAACCAGGACCGGCCTAGACGCGTTGCTCGAGCGAATCGCCGACGAAGGCGCGCGCGACAGTGTGACACTGACGTTGCTCGTGCCCTACACGCGAGGAGACCTCGTCAAGCTCGCTCACGAGCGAACACACTTGGTGTCGGAGAAGCATACGGCCGAGGGCACCGCACTCGTGATTCGCACCCCGAGATCACTTGCGGGAGCATTCGCGGAGTTCACGATCGAACAGGACTAGGCGCTCGTTCGTGGTCTAGGCTACAACGAGTTGCCGCGACCGGCGAGGGAGCGGCTGGCGTCGAGGTCACCGGCGCTCAGACTCGCCTGAACAGCGCGACCACCTTGCCGAGGACCTCCACGTCACGCGCGTAGATTGGCTCAAGCGCGGGATTCTCCGGCTGCAGCCTGATGCGGTCCGGCTCCCGGAAGAACCGCTTCACCGTGGACTCGTCCTCCAGAAGCGCGACAACGATGTCACCGTCGCTCGCGGTGGTCTGCTGGCGCACGACGACGAAGTCCCCGTCCAGTATCCCGGCGCCGACCATGCTGTCACCACGGACGCGCAAGATGAAGTTGGCCTCTTCGGCCAGCTCGGGGGGGAGAGTGATCGTCGCTTCGATGTTCTCAGCGGCGAGGATCGGCGAGCCCGCAGCGACCTGCCCAACCAGCGGAACCGCGTGGAGCTGCCCGTAGTCGATCGCGCGGTCAGTGTCCCGGTAGTCGAGCACCTCGAGCGCGCGCGGTTTCGATGGATCACGACGCAGAAACCCCTTGGTCTCGAGAGCCGCAAGGTGAGAGTGGACGGTTGACGACGACGAAAGCCCCACAGCCTCGCCAATCTCCCGTACCGAAGGCGGGAAACCACGACGGTGGATCTCCCCGCGGATGAAATCGAGTATCTGGTGTTGCCTGTTCGTCAGTTCGCGCTTGTAGGCCATCGTGACCCCCTCGAACCGAAAGTCTGTTCGTATCGAGTCTAGAGTACCGACGCCAACCGTGCAAACACGTGTTCGCTTTCCACTTGCAATCGAACACGTGTTTGGTATGATGTTGACGAACACATGTTCGATGCGAAGCGATGTCAGACCCGAGAAGTATCTTCGTCGTATCACGTCGGACGGAAACTCAACTGGAGGATGCGATGCACTGCACGACAGGCACTGTGGGGCAGATTCTCCCCATGCAGGCTTCAGCAGACGACACACCAGCGCCGGTCAGGTATCGTCGCAGGGCCTCGGTGGGGGAAGCGCTGCTCCTCGTCCTTACGTGCGCTCTCGTGTTCGTGGCCCTCGTCGCAGTCCGCCCGGGAGTCGCATCCTCCGACTTGCCCACTCGTGCTATCCGCGTCCGCGCCTCAGACACCCTTTGGGACATCGCATCCGAGAACCGGACCGAGGGCCTTTCCACTGCCCAGACGGTCGAGGTTCTCAAGACGTTGAACCGCCTCGACCATTCACGGATCGCCGTCGGCCAGAGCCTGTTGATCCCGAATACCGAGGAACCCGTTCTGACGCTAGCCAACCCATAGCCGCGCCGCAACGCCTTCTCGAAGACGCCTCATTGGGGATTCTCTGTTCATGGCAATGCGGTCGTTGTAACCCCATATATTGTGTGCTAGGCTCCCAGAAGGCCTAGATATAGGGGTGGAACGATGCGCTGCCCGTTCTGTGGTCACGATGAGACCAAGGTAGTCGATTCGCGTGTTTCCGAAGGCCAGGACGCCATACGGAGACGTCGCGAGTGCCTCAATTGCCAGCAACGCTTCACCACGTACGAACGGCGCGAAGAGATGCCGCTCATGGTCTCAAAGAAGGATGGGGCCACCGAGCCGTTCGATCGGGGCAAGCTGCTCCGGGGTCTTGTCGTGGCGACGGCGCGTCGCAACGTTTCGACGGAGCGCCTGGAAGCCCTCATCGACGACATCGCAGCTGAGCTGTACAACTCCTTCAAGTACGAGATTCAGTCGAAGCAGCTCGGAGACATGGTTCTCAAGCGCCTCAAGGAACTGGACAAGGTGGCCTACATCCGGTTTGCCTCGGTCTACAAATCCTTTCAGGACCTCGATGAATTCACGTCCGAACTCAAGAATCTCAAATAGCGAAACGGACCTCGCCAGTGGCGCCAATGCCGCTAGCGTGACATGAGGGCGGGAGGCCTACGGTGGTTATGGAGCGCATCGTCAACGTGATTCGGCCTGCAACAGGGGGCGGGACCGCGGACTCCACCGACATCGCGCTCCTTGTCTCCACCAACTCCCGCCAGGAGATCGACTCGTGGGACAGACGCAAGATCGCCGACTCGCTAGTCAAGGAGGCCGGTGTTTCCTCGGCTGTTGCCGGAGAGATCGCATCCGCCGTTGAGGACCGCATCGACCGCACGAACATGATGACGGTCACGACAGCCATCATCCGCGAGATAGTCGACCTTGAACTCCTCGAGCGTGGCATGACGATCGCCCACAAGAAGCACAGCCACCTCGGTCTTCCGATGTGGGATGTGGAGCAGATCATCAACAACGCCAACAAGGAGAACTCCAACACCACACACAACCCCGAGTCCATCAACCTCACCATAGCCGAGACGATTCTCAAGGAGTTCGCGCTGCGCCGTGTCTTCACCGAGGACGTGGCGGAGGCTCACTACGTCGGAGACATGCACCTCCATGACCTCGGCTTCATCATCCGACCGTATTGCGGCGGACACTCGCTCGAGTACATCAAGAAGTTCGGGCTCAACCTGCCCAACATCACGAGCGTGTCCAAGCCCGCGAAGCATCCAGAGGTTCTCATCGGCCACATGGTGAAGATGGCCTCCGCTCTCCAGGCTCACTATGCAGGCGCGGTAGGGTGGGAGGCCGTCAACGTCTTCTTCGCCCCCTACCTGGTCGACAAGACCGACGAGCAGATCGAACAGCTGGCAGAGATGCTCATCTTCGAGTTCAACCAGCTCGCGGGTGCACGCGGTAGCCAGGTCGTGTTCACGGACTTCAATCTCTACTACAACATCCCGCGCCACTTTGCCGACACTCCCGCCATCGGCCCGGGCGGCCAGTACACGGGCAAGACCTACAGCGAATACGAGCGCGAGGCGCAGGCATTCATCACGGCGATGTTCAACGTCTACATGCGCGGGGACGCCACCGGCAAGACGTTCGTGTTCCCCAAGCCCCTACTACACATCAGCGAGGACTTCTTCCAGACTTCCGGCCACAAGGAGTTCTTTGATCTCGCATGTACGGTTGCGTCGAAGCAGGGCATTACCTACTTCGTCTTCGACCGGGGAGATGAGATCACCGTCTCCCAGTGCTGTAGGCTCAAGCTCAAGTTGAGCCAGGAACAGCTCAGTGACACCAAGACCCCCGAACGCATGCGTTTCTCGGCACTCCAGAATGTCACCATCAACCTTCCACGCATCGCCTACAAGGCCAGAGGGAACGACTCCGCATTGTTCATGGAGCTCAACAAGGCTCTCGAACTCGTGGCCAAGGCGCACGTGCAGAAGCGCGAGTTCATTCAGACGCTCGTCGACCTCGGCGAGACAGGGCCGCTTGGCCTGCTCACGCAGCGACTTGACGACGAGCCGTACCTCAAGATGGAAGAGCTGACCTACCTGGCCGGCCTGATCGGCCTGAACGAACTCGTTCAGGTCCACACCGGTTCTCAGCTCCACGAATCGGATGAGGCCCTCAGGTTCGGGTTGAAGGTCATATCAGCAATGAGCCTCAAGTCCAAGGAACTGTCCGAGAGGTACGGAATCAATCTCGTTCTCGAGGAGAGCCCGGCCGAGTCCGCTGGATACCGTCTGGCCAAGCTCGACATGAAGTACTGGCCCGAGCAGGCCGTCCACGTTGTCAAGGGCGACCTGACCGCCGGGAACTTCTACTACACCAACTCGGTTCATATCGCCGTGGACGCAGACGTCAACTACATCGATCGAGTCGAGAAGCAGTCTCGCTTCCACCCGCTGATCGAAGCCGGAGCGATCGTGCACGTGTGGCTCGGCGAGAGCGAGCCACACCCGGGCGCCATACGTTCCTTCGTCGAGAAGACATTCCGGAACACTCAGTGTTCCCAGATAGCCTTCAGTCCCGAGTTCACCGTCTGCGAATCCTGTCGCCGCACGTCGCGCGGCCTGAAGGCGCAGTGCCCGCTGTGTGGTTCGATGGACGTCTACGGCGTGACCCGCATCGTCGGCTACTACTCAAAGATCCAGACATGGAATCGCAGCAAGGTCGGAGAGCTCTACGACCGGGTCCGCACCGACTTGCATGACATCGACCCGGCGGCCTAGGTCCTCGTGAGCCACGGCACAGCCTAGAGAGAAAGGGAGACCGAAGTGCACGTCAAGCTCTTCATGAAAGAGGACTGCCCAAAGTGTCCAGCGGCGAAGCGTGCCGTTGAGGGTCTCGAGTGCGTAGAGGTCTTTGACGTAGCGAGTCTAGACGGACTTGCAGAAGCGTCCTTCTACAGCGTACTCGCTACGCCCTCGATACTCGTTGTTGACTCCAGCGGCAACGAGATCGAGAGCTGGCGAGGGGTCGTGCCGGATCCCGAAAGCCTGCGCAACGTCCTCGCCCAATGACACGTCGATGACCACGCGACTGGCGGACGCCGACCCGTGCTTGACGCGCGCGCCCTCAGAGAGGGTTGCGGCATGGATGCCGGCGGGCATGCTCGACTGGCCAGGAAGAGTCGCGACCACGGTGTTCATAGCCGGCTGCAATTTCCGTTGCCCCTACTGCCATAACTCTTCCCTGGTCCAGGGCTCGGGCAGCCCGGAAGCCTGGCAGACTCTCGCATCGCACATTCGCACCCGTAGAGACTGGATCGACGGGGTGGTCATCACCGGTGGCGAACCGACTACGGACCCGGGACTCCTCGGTCTCCTGAACGAGTTCGCATCGTGGTCTGTGCCCGTGAAGTTGGACACCAATGGCACCAACCCGCGTCTGCTCTCCGATATCCTTGACTCCGGACTGGTCGCACATGTCGCCCTCGACATCAAGTCGTCTCCGGAGCGCTACTCATCGGCGTGTGGGGTTGCATCCGCCTGGCCTGCGGTATCCGAAAGCATCAGCGCGGTCATAGATAGTGGGATTCCACACGAGTTCCGAACGACCGCGTACCCCTTGGTCGTTACCCGTGACGACCTGACCTCGATCGCGGCGATCCTCTCCGAGGGGAACCTGTACGTCCTTCAGCAGTTCCGACCGGGCGAAACGCTTCTGCCTGAGGCTTCATCGGTGGAGCCGTACTCTCCTGACGTCCTTCTCGACATCGCACAAGCATGCTCATCCTGGATCCCGACCGTGACCCGGGGAGTGTGAGGGACATGCGGATGGAGATACGCCGGCTCGATCCGGACCTCCCGCTGCCGCGCTACGCGCACATGGGCGACGCGGGACTCGACCTGTTTGCCGCAAGCGATATCACCCTTGAGCCCTTCCAGCGAGCCCTCGTTCCGACAGGCATCGCCGTGGCCATTCCGGAAGGTTTCGCGGGGTTCGTTCAGCCGAGAAGCGGTCTGGCGATCAAGCAGGGACTCAGCCTTGTGAACACACCCGGGCTGATAGACAGCCACTACCGGGGGGAGATCAAGGCGATTGCCATCAACCTCGACCCGACAACGCCCATCACCATCCGGCGTGGCGACAAGATAGCCCAACTGGTCATCCAGCCGATCACCTCTGCAGAGCTCACCGAAGTCGCCGACCTGGATGAAACCGTCAGGGGGGAGGGGGGCTTTGGCAGCACAGGCCTCTAGGATGCCACGTGTGCGCGTCGCCGCCCTGCTCCTGTTGGGCGATTCTGTCGTCACCGTCCGCCATCGGGCGGGCAACGCAACCTATCATCTGCTCCCGGGCGGCGGCGTCGATTGGGGAGAGTCTCTCGGACAGGCCCTCATCCGTGAGGTCGCCGAGGAGACCGGGCTCACCTGCGCTGTCGGTCGTCCGGTGGTCGTCAACGACACCATCGCACCGGACGGGAGCCGGCACATCATCAACATCACTTTCGAGTGCTCGGTGACCGGTGGAGCAATCACGGACGAACCTCTGGATCCTCGCGTTGAGGCTGTTGATCTTGTCGCACCGTCGGCCCTCGGCGGCCTGGATCTGAGGCCGCCGATCGCGTCACATCTGCTCGAGGCGCTTGACCGCAAGGCTTCCCACGGAGCGATCTACGTCGGCAGCATCTACACTCCAGATGCCTAGCGTACTGTACATAAGTCTACCGTCGACTCGTGGAAAGCAGCATCCACTACAGCCACACCCGCAACCTGATCCTATCGAGCATTGTCCTGGTCGTGGACATCGGGATGGAGTCAACCACACGACTATCCCGATCGGCACGGACTACGTGCTACCGGGCCTTGGAGGAGAACCGGCCATGGAGGCGCCTGCAGACTAGTCGAACACCGTCGCGCGTCGGTTCGCCCAGAAGCGACGCGCGACGTGTTCAATGTCGGCCCCGGACTGCGAGCTCAGCGCGGTCCGGGGCCGCAGCTCCTACGCTTCAACGTGCGGCGCGGTACAACCATCCTGCCGCATTACCACTGCGGGCGGCATCTCTCATAGCCCGCACAGGCGCACTACGCACACATGTATGTCGGATAATCTATCTTATGGTAAGTCACTACTTCGGGTTCCTCCGTGGTGCTCCTCGCCCGCCGGAACCGGTCCCTGGGTCCGGGCGTCCTGCCGCTCGTGCGGCGACAGTCGCGACGAAGAGTCGATCAGCCGGTGGCGAGAAAGGCTTCCTCGAATTGGGACTTGGTGAGAGTCTCGAGTTCCTCCTGAAGCGTCTCGAGCGCGTCGTGTGCGCCTTCGGCGTCCTCGTACTTCGCAACGAGCCGCACGTCGTCCTCATCGTCCACATTGACAGCTTCGACCCGCCATACCTCGCGTTCCGGTACGGTTTGCTGCGGCGGCTCGCGATAGAGAATGTCGTCACGCCACTCCAGATCGAGCGCGCCGCTGTCGTCGAGCCGGGTGACGCGCAGCCGGTAGAAGTCCGAGGCTGCGCCGATGGTGCTTCCCATCCTCCCCCTACCCCCCTCTGCTACTGGAGTTCCGTGTACTTGTCGCTGGACGTCACATAGCCCTCCGTGCCGTCGGAAGCGCGTACCTTGAACCAATCCCCGTCCGTTTCCAGGTATGCAAGCTCGTCACCCTTCTTGAGTCCGCGGATGAGCTTCCCGTTCTTTTCGGGTGACTTCCGGAAGTTGAGACCGTCAGTGAGTACGAGCACGGTCTGCGAATCCGCCTCGCCGTTGCCCGCCTCACCTGGTTCGTCCCCACCGGTGCTCTCCGATGAGCCTGCTGTCGCGGTTGTCTCGCGAGAGGGCCCCGTGGCCTCACGGTAGTGGCCCCAGTAGCTCGTCACGAACATCGCGACGAGTGCGAGCGCCGCAACCGCGGCAACAGCGCGCAGGAGTCTACCCGTAAGGTTCATATGTACAGTCCTCCGCCGTATACAGACGCCTCTTCGACATCATAGTGCTCGCACGCCTGGTTCACGATCATGTCAGCGGCTTCTGTGTCCACCAGCGCTCGCCCGAGATCGACCTTGCCAAGCGCAGCGAGAGCGTCACCAGGCGACATGTCCTCCTTGACCCTGCCCGCTTCCTCGGAGATGGCCGTCGCCGCATCCCCAAGTGCCTCTCCCGCCGGCCAAAGCCCCTTCGGGAGCGGCATCGTGTACAGCTCATCGGCAAGAACAGCAGCGCGCTGGGCCACTTCCTGGAAAGCTTTGCGATCGAGTGAGTGCTCGTCGGTGGCGAACTCCTCAAGCGTTGCATCGGACGTGCCTGCGAGATGGCGAACGACCTCATCGAGCGACTTCAGCGCCGCACGCACGCTCTCACGCCGGCCAATGAGGGTCACCAGATACCGCCTGGATACGCGAAACCACGCCCACTTCCAGCCGAAATACCCACCGGCGCCGACAACAACCACGACGGCAACGATGGCCACGACCCAGGTCCCCGTCGGAACCGATGCGAGATCAGACACGCATGTCCTCCGTTGCAGATTTCGGGAGGGTCTAGCAGCCCTCCCGCTTGTCCAGCACCCGCTGCGCCTTCCCAGCGGTCCGCTCGATCGTACCCGGCTCCACCAGCGTGACTTTGACCTGGAGTCCAAGGACCGCCTGGAGGCGTTCCGAGACATGCTTGGTGAACGCCACCATGTCAGCCATGATATCCGAAAACACCTCTTCGGCGACCTCGATGCGCAGTTCTACGTCGTCAAGGCCGTGCTTGCGGTCCACGACGATGAGGTAGTGAGGACGGATTCCCTCTATCTTGAAGAGCACGTCTTCGACCTGGCTGGGAAAGACATTCACGCCGCGGATTATGAGCATGTCGTCGGTGCGCTCGCGAACCTTCTCCATGCGTGAAAGCGTTCGACCGCACTCGCACCGATCCGTGTGGAGACGGGTGAGATCGTGGGTGCGATAGCGCAGCACCGGGAACGCCTCCTTGGTCAGCGGCGTGATCACGAGCTCACCCTCGCGGCCGTCAGGCAACGACTCACCGCTAGTCGGATCCACGATCTCCACAAGGAAATGATCCTCGTTGATGTGCAGCCCCGCCTGAGCTTCACACTCGCCCGAAACACCGGGACCCATGACCTCGGAGAGACCGTAGTTGTCCGTGGCGACGATGTGTAGCTTCTCTTCGATCTCGCGACGGGCCGCCTCGCTACAAGGCTCCGCGCCAAACAGGCCTAGCCGAAGACGAAGCTGGGCGAAGTCGATGCCGATCTGCTCTGCGACCTCGGCGATGTACAGCGCGTACGAGGGGGTCGATACCAACACCGTCGTGCCGAAGTCCTGCATCATCATCAGGTGACGCTCCGTGTTTCCGGCGCTTGCAGGGATGACGGTTGCGCCAACCCGCTCGAGCCCGTAGTGCATTCCGAAACCCCCGGTGAACATGCCGTACCCGAACGCCATCTGCGCACGGTCGGTGTGGACCACACCGGCCGCACTCGCCACGCGAGCGGTGAGCTCCGTCCACGTAGAGATGTCGCCACGCGTGTAGCCGACCACGGTCGGCTTGCCGGTGGTTCCCGAGGAGGAGTGGATGCGCACGACCTCATCGAGGTCGACCGCAAACAGCCCGAAGGGATATGTGTCGCGCAGCGTTATCTTGTCCGTGAACGGCAACTTCGCAACATCCGCAAGCGACTTGATGTCCCGCGGCCTAACTCCCCTGCTCTCGAGTGCACTCCGGTAGTACGGAACGCGTTCGTAGACCCACGCGACCATCGCCTGGAGTCGTCTCAGCTGCAGATCGCGCAGCGCGGCGCGCTCCATGGTTTCGTATTCGGCATTCCAGATAGGCATCGTCACTACTCCCCTACTCCGGCGGCGCTGCCGCGCCGGTCTTCTCGTCCCCGTGCCAACCGCCAAGGTAGATAAGCCGCACGTCATCGTTGGCAAGCAGCTCCTCGGCAGTACCCGAGAGAGCGACGCTTCCGGTCCGCATGACGTACCCGCGATCCGCGTGTTTGAGCGCCAATCGCGCATCCTGCTCGACAAGCAGAATCGTCATCCCGCTCGACCGCAGGACATCGAGAGCTGCGAAGATCTCCGCAACCACCTTCGGTGCCAGGCCCAGCGACGGCTCGTCGAGCAGAAGCATCCTCGGGGAGGCCATCAATGCACGGCCGACGGCCAGCATCTGCTGCTCGCCACCGGAAAGGGTCTCGGCAGACTGATCGGCACGCTCTCCGAGAACCGGGAACAGTCCGTGGACACGGTCCCACGCCGCCGCGACATCCGACGCATCCGACAGTGAATACGCACCCAATTCCAGGTTCTCGGCCACCGACATCGAACCGAAGAGCAGCCGACCCTCGGGCACCAGCGCCATGCCGAGACGCACGGCACGCTCGGGAGTGACCTTCGTGATGTCACTGCCCTCAAACGTCACGGTGCCGCATGTCGAACCGATCATCCCGACGATCGTCTTGAGTAGCGTCGACTTCCCTGCCCCGTTGCTTCCGATAAGCGTGACAAGCTCGCCGCGTCCTACCGCCAGCGAGACATCCTCGAGTACTCCGACCTTCCCGTACCCGCTGCAAAGACCGTCCACGCTCAGGACGACATCGAGTTCAGCCATCGCCCGGCTCCTCCTCTCCGAGGTACGCCGTGACGACTTTCGGATCCTTCTGGATAAGCCGAGGAGGGCCTTGAGCGATGCGCGCGCCGCGGTCCAACACGATGATCTCGTCACTGATCTCCATGACGAGCCCCATGTCGTGCTCGACCACGACAAGAGTCACACCGTGATCTCGAATCCTGAATAGCGTTTCCGCAAGCAACGCGGTCTCTGTGGTGTTGAGGCCGGCAGCCGGCTCGTCGAGGAGCATGAGCCTCGGCTTCGTGGCCAGCGCGCGGGCGATCTCAAGCGAACGCCTCAGCCCATTGGGCAGGTCCGTGGCGGGCGCTGGCTTCCACGCCTCCAATCCGACCAGCCGAAGAAGCCGCATCGCCTCTTCCTCGGCGAGCCGCTCTTCCCTGAGCGTCCAGGGAAGCCTCAGCGCGGCGGCAGCGAAGCCCGCTTTCGTGGTGGCGTGGCACCCGACCATGACGTTGTCCAGCGCCGACATCTCCTCGAAGAGCTGCGTATTCTGGAAGGTGCGCGCCACCCCGGCTCGCACGATGCGGTCGGGTCGCATTCCAGTTATGTCCTCATCGGCGAACAGCACGTGCCCCGAATCCGCACCATCGAAGCCGGTCACGACATTGAAGAGGGTGGTCTTGCCCGCCCCATTCGGGCCGATGACAGCTTTGATCTCGCCTTCGAACACATCGAAGGAGACCGAATCGACGGCCGTGAGCCCACCGAACCTCCTCGATATGTCCCGAACCGAAAGGAGGCTCATGCCCGCTCACCTCGACCGGAACGCATCTTCCGCAAGACGCCGGAGACCCCATCCGGCAGGAACAGCATCACAACGATGATGATGAGACCATACACATCGGCCTCCCACTCCTGCATGACCGCGAGCGCTCCTCGCGAAAGGCCGGGCAGCACGGCATCGGCGTAGGGTATCAGCGAAAGCAGCGCTGCTGCAGCTGCCGGGCCCAGCAACGACCGTGTCCCGCCAAGGACCGCCATCGCGAGAAGCACAACGGAGAGGTGAAGCGTGAACGTCGACGGGGAAACGAAGCCCACCGCGTGGGCGTAGAGAGAACCGGCCACGCCAGCGAAGACGGCAGAGATCGTGAACACGCGGACCTTCAGGCCGACGACGCTCACGCCCGAAGCCATCGCGCCGAGCTCCGACCCGTGCAAAGCGAGCATCGAGCGACCGGGACGGCCCCGGACGATATTGGCCGATACCCACAGAACAACGCCCGCAGCGGCCCACACCAACCAGTAGTTCAGCTGAGGCGTATCGAACCGCAGAGCGCCGATCGAGGCATACGGGATGCCCGACAGCCCATCAGGTCCCCCTGTGATCGCCCGGACCTCGACGAAGCCGACTCGCATGATCTCGCCAAACCCAAGTGTCGCCATCGCCAGATAGTGCCCTTTGAGTCGCAGGCTCGGCAAAGCGAGCGTCACGCCTCCCAGTGCCGTCACGGCGACCGCACCCGCGAGACCGACCAGCCAGGGCAAGCCAAGGGCGGTGGTCAGGTACGCCGATGTGTAGGCCCCAAGGCCGAAGAAGCCCGCGTGACCCAGCGACACCTGGCCCGCGTGTCCGAAGAGCAAAGCAAGCCCGGTGACGATGATGACGTTGATTCCGACGAAACTCAGCACCTTGAGCACGTACCGGGCGTCGGAGCCCACCACAAGAAACGGGACGACGCCGATAACCAGGCAGGCCGAAGCTACGCCGAGACTCTTCCAGGTAGTGTGGGCGGGAGTCCTCATACCTTCTGCCTCCCGCCGCGCCCCAGCAACCCCTGGGGCCGCACGAACAGCATGATCAGAAGGACCGCCAGGGATATCGCATCCTTGTATGACGACGAGATGAACGCGATCGACATCGACTCGAGCATGCCAAGCACAAGCCCGCCGACGACAGCCGCCATGGGGTTCCCGAGACCGCCAAGAATCGCTGCTGCGAAGCCCTTCACGCCGAATGAAGGTCCGATGTTGAACGCTGTCTGCGTTAGCGGCGTCGTGACCAATCCCGCCAGACCGCCAAGTGCAGCAGCCAGGGCGAACGACATCGTCACCATGACCTTGGGGTCGATACCTACGAGACGTGCAGCCGAGCGGTTGATGGAGCACGCTCTCATCGCCTTGCCCAATTTGGTGTAGCGATACATCACCATGAGCACGGCGACTGCAACGCCCGTCAGCCCGAGGATCCACAGAGACTGCCTGTCAAGTGAGGCTCCCAGAAGGCGGACGGAGTCGCCCGGCGTGAATGACGGCAGGGCTCGCTCTGTGGGCCCCAAGAAGTGCCGGGCCAACGACGAGAGCAACATGGATCCACCCACCGTGATGATGATCAGCGCGAGTGGGTCCCCGTCCTTCCTGGGGCGGATGGCGAGAAGCTCAAAGACGACGCCCACAATCGCAGTAGCCGCGATGCCGAAGACTCCCGCCAGTGCGAGCGGCAACCCAAGGGCCGTGTACGCCCATACAGAAAGCATTCCGCCGAGCATCACGAACTCGCCCTGCGCGAAGTTCACCACGCCGGTCGATGCGTAGACGATCGTGAAGCCGAGTGCCACAAGTGCGTAGATGGAACCGTTCTTGAGGCCAGCCAGCGCGAATTGCAGCAACTCGGCAGCGCCCACGGGCTACTTGTCCCCCTCAGCGAACGTCCCTTTCCCACAGGAGATCTGGTACATCACGAAATCGTTCTCCCTCAAGCCGCTGTGGTCAGCGGCCGAATGGGTGAATGCCCTACCCATCCCGGTATCGCCGCTCGTCTTCTCTATCTTGCCTCGCACCGCAACTGGCACACCGATACCCGCATAGGGACCGATCAGTGAAGACCCGGCCCCTATGCGGATAGGCTCGGCGCTAGTAGCTACTTGGCCTCGGTCCATGCACCGTTCTTGACCTCGTACATGACAATGTCGTTCTCGGTCATACCGTTGTGGTCTGTCTCCGAGAAGGTGAACGTGCCGCCGATCCCAACGAACCCGCTCGTGGCTTCGATGGCATCGCGTAGTGCCGCGCTATCGAATCCCTCGTCCAGCGTCTTCATCGCGTTGACGGTGAGATAGAGCGCGTCATAGGCGTGACCCGCGAACGTATCTGGGGCCTTCCCGTACTCCGCCGTGTAGCGCTCGATGAAGTCGGTGGCAACCTCATAGTTCTCAGTGTCTGCACCGTACAGTTCCGGAATGAGGACCTTGCCGGCCGCGAAGCGGAACCCCTCCGCTGCAGGACCAGCGCCCTCGATGAACTCCTTGCGGGCATTGCCGTGTGTACCGAACAGCGGAACATCCATACCCAGATCCATCATGTTCTTCGCAACGATGGCGGCTTCCTTGCCTGCGGAGACCATGAGAACCGCCTGAACATCGGTGCCCTTGATCTTCGTCAGCTGCGCGGTCATGTCGGTGTCGCCAGCGTTGAAGGTCTCTTCCGCTACGACGGTGATTCCGGCCGCCGTGGCCGCTTCCTTCGCGACTGCGGCGCCGTCAGCACCGAACCCGCCACTGTCCGAGATCAGCCCGATCTTTGAGATGCCCTGCTTCTCCATGTGCGCGAACGTATACGGCATCACGAGCGAGTTCGACCACGGGGTCTGGAAGACCAGCGCGTCGAACGTTGAAGTGATAACCGTTCCACCGGCGATGGAGACCTGCGGAATCCCAGCACGGTCGATTTCCTGCCGCATGGCCATCGACTGGCCTGTGCCCGTGGCACCGATGATCGCAAGGACACCCTCCTTGTCGATCAGCCGTGTTGTGGCCGCAACAGCTGTGTCGGCATCGGTCGCGTCGTCCTCGTAGACGATCTCGATCAGATGTCCGTTGACGCCCCCAGCGTCGTTGATGCGTGCTACTTCCAGTTCGAGCGTGTTCTTCTCTGGCTCTCCCAAACCCGCGTACGTGCCGCTAAGCGACAGTACCGCCCCAATGCGGTAGGGTTCCTTCGTCTCGTCAGCCTTCTCGGTCGTCTCCCCGCTGTCGGACGTACATCCCGTGAGCGGTACCACGCCGAGCGCCACGACGAGCACCAGTGCGAGCCAGAAGTACCGGCTTCCTGCTCTCATGACTCCCCACCCTCCTATTCAACAAGCCTCCTAGACACTAGCAATCTCATCTTGAGATACCAGCTGCACAGGTTGGTCTGAAAGCAGCTGGAGTGCCCTGCCCACGTCCGCCACGTTGATCACCACGTACGTCGATATCAGTGAGTAGACGTACTCGATGTTCACCCCCGCGTCGGACACAACCTTGAGAACACCGGCAAGCCCACCGGGCTCATCCGGGAGATTGATGCAGATGACGTCGCTCTCCTTGACAGTGAAGCCCTCCCCTTTCAGGGCGACAAGACCCGCCTCGGGCTTGTCCACCACAAGCCGCAGAATCCCGTAGTCCGCGGTGTCGGACACTGAGAATCCGCGGATGTTCACGCCGTGTTCACCAAGGATCTCTGTTACCTCGCTGACCCTGCCCGCCTTGTTCTCGATGAATACCGAGAGCTGGGAGACCTTCATCGCATGCACTCCTTCTCCCGGCAAGTTGTCCGTCCCAGTTCAAACGCGCGCAGATTCGTGTCGACCGTCTTGGCGGGAACGCGTGCGCGGATCACCTCTCGCCAGAGGTCCTCGGCGAAATCGAGTCCCGTGGACAACGCACCCATCAGCACGATGTTAGCCGACTTGGGGCTTCCAGCCTCACACGCGAGCGCCTCAGCGTCCAGGAACACCGCCTCTTCGGCATCCAGCCGCGGCTCCAGACCTTCGGGCGCATCGACCAGGCCGATGAGAACGGGTAGGGGCTGAATCGTCCGGGCGTTGACGAGCAGGCGCCCGCTGGGCTTCACATAGTGAAGGCGCCTGGCGGCCTCGATCATCTCGAAAGCCACGAGATGATCTGCGCACCCGGGATCGGTGGTAGAGCCGTGAACGCACTCTCCGAAGCGAACCACCGTATCGACCGATCCGCCTCTCTGGGCCATGCCGTGAACCTCGGAGAGCTTCACGTCGAGCCCAGCACCTACCGCGACCTTGGCCAGGACATCGGCTGCCAGGATCGTGCCTTGGCCGCCGACTCCGCAAAGCATGACGGTAACGACTCCCATCACACGCCCCCGATGTCGCACGCCGGGCCGGTAGCCTCGATAGCATCGAACTTGCACACCTGAACGCAGTCCGCACATCCAACGCACACGGTCACGTCTATCTCAGCCTGCTTGTCAGCGCGCATCCCGATTGCGGGACAGCCGAGCTTCACACATGCACCGCACGCCGTGCATGCCTCGTCGTCGACAGCATAGGGTTGCTCCCTCTCGCGAAGAAGCAATGCGCAAGGGCTGCGGAACACGATCACACTAAGCTCGTCGCGAGCGACTTCCTCTTTCAGAACGGACTCTGTCAGGTCGAGATCGTGCGGATCCACTACCCGAACGGCTGAGATACCGAGTGCTTCACATAGCTTCTCTACATCGATCTCCGCGCCCATCTCACCGTCCAGCGTCCGGCCCATCATCGGGTTGCCCTGATGCCCGGTCATGGCGGTGATACGGTTGTCGAGGATGGCGATAGTCCCTACGCCGCGGTTGTAGGACATGTGCGCAAGGCCGGTGATACCGCTGTGGGCAAAGGTCGAATCGCCAATGACAGCGACGATCGGACGCGTCTGGTCTCCATTCCCGATGGTCATCCCATGGGCCATGCCGATGCTCGCACCCATGCACACGCAGCTATCCATGGACGAAGTTGGCGGTAATGCTCCAAGCGTGTAGCAGCCGATATCGCCCGTCACGATCGCGCGCACCTTCCGAAGCGCATGAAACACCCCGCGGTGTGGGCATCCCGGACACATGAGCGGAGGACGCGCGGGAAGACCGCCCACGGGCTCCCGAACATCCGGACCGGGACGACCGAACGCCGCTCCGACACTCCCAGCTGACAGCTCGCCCGTTGCCGGAAGAGCGGATTCTCCGACCTCAAGGCCCATGGACCTCAACCTCGTCTTGAGGTATGGGTCGGCCTCCTCGACGACAGACAGTTGTCCCACTTGGGCAGCGAAATCAGCGAGTGCTAGCTCCGGAAGAGGCCACACCATGCCCAGCTTGAAGACCGAGACGTCCGGCAGGGCCTCGCGCACGTACTCGTAGCTGACTCCCGATGTGACGATCCCAAGGGATGCATCTCGCATTTCTACTCGATTGAAGTCGCAGGTTGCGGCATACGTTGTCAGGCGTCGCATGCGCTCCTCGAGATCCACCCGTCTGATGCGCGCGTTCGCAGGCATCATCACCCACTTGCCCGCGGACTTCTCGTAGACCACTCGCTCAGGGACGTCGCGCTCCCCTACCTCGACGAGTCCCTTGGAATGGGACACGCGAGTTGTTGACCGAACGATGACAGGAAGGTCGAACTCCTCGGAAAGCTCGAATGCACGCATGGTGAACTCGCGTGCCTCGACGCTGTTTGACGGCTCGAGAACGGGAACTCGCGCGAACGGACCCCAGTTTCGCGAGTCTTGTTCGTTCTGCGAAGAGTGCATGCCCGGATCATCGGCCACCAGGATGACAAGGCCGCCGCCAACGCCCGTGTAGGCCAGCGTGAATAGTGGGTCTGCAGCGACATTGGCGCCGACGTGCTTCATGGTCACAAGGGTCCGAACGCCGCTCATGCTCGAGCCCGCACCTACCTCAAGGGCGACCTTCTCGTTTGGGGCCCATTCGCACCGAACGTCGGGCATGCGCACGAGGTTCTCGAGTGTCTCAGTCGATGGAGTCCCGGGATATGCGACGCCCACTGCGACGCCAGCCTCCCACGCCCCGCGCGCGACGGCTTCATTGCCAGACAGTAGGGTAAGTCCCACCCGTGCCCCTTCCATTCAGCCGAACGAGCCGGAGGCCAAGGAATTGGCCGAATGATACCACAGGAAAATGCCTGAATGTGCAGGTGTCCTGCCGTCGGTACCCGCAGAAACGCGTACGGCGTACTGGTGTCGGCGTGCGGTCAGAATCGGACAGCGCCCACATAGTCACCGGAGGAAGCGATCCGGCCCGTCAGCGACGACACCTGGACGTTCTGGCCCGTCATCGGCGCATGCAAGTAGTTGCCGCTGCCCACATAGATCCCGACATGGTGCACGCGGTCAGGATCGCCACCATAACCGAAGAAGACGAGGTCCCCCGGCATCAGAAGGTCGAGCCGCTCCGGAGCGATGTACGCACCCTCCTTGAACTGAGCACGGCTGGACCGTGAGATGCTTATGCCGATCTGCGCGTACACGTAGTGCGTCAACCCGGAACAATCGAACCCGTCTGGGGAGGCTCCTCCCCAGACATACGGAACACCCACATACTTGAGCCCGACGTCGACCGCTTCAGGGTGGCCCGAACCGAGCCCGCCGGGGTCGGAAACACGGCCAGCACCGGTGCTACTGTTCGCCTTTGCCTTCGCCTTTGCCTTCGCTGCGGCTTCCGCAGCGGCTCGAGCCCGCTCCTCGGCGAGCTTCTCCTGACGTAGGCGCTCCTCTTCGACCAGCTTGGCGACCTCGGCGTTGAGGCCCCCCACGAACGCCTTCTGCGCGGCAAGTGCGTCTTCGACCTCGCGTCGCTTCGCAGCCGCCTTGTCACGCAGGACGATTTGCTCCTGCTCCCGTCTCTCCAAGCTGTTCTTGCTCTCGGTCACCCGTTGCCGCGCTTCCTTCACGCCGGCGACGAGACTCGCGTCGGACCGGCTCACCCTGCGCAACCAGTCCATGCGTGTGATGAAGTCCTCGAACGATGTGGTGCCAAGGAGAACTTCGAGCAGGTCGACCTGCCCGCCCCGGTAGATTCGCTCCGCGCGTTCGGAAAGCAAGGTCTGCGCTATCGCCAAGTCCCGATCTGCTCTGACAAGATCGGCCTTGACCTGCGAGATCTCGGCACGGGTGGACTGCAGTTGGGAGTCGATCACGGCGTGCTCTTCTCCCCGCAATTCGAGTTGTGTGGCGAGAGCATCCAGCTCTCGTTGAGCCCCGGCGGCCTCCGCCTTCTTGGCCTCGATGGTGGCCGAAGCGGGTGTCCCGATCGCTGGATTCGGAGTCAGCGCGACAACAGCGATCGACAGTGCGACCGCGACAACCTGTCGTGCGACTTTCGAGAGCACGGGCTGCACGCGACCTCCTGCTACGTCGTGTTCTGCGTTTCGAGGCAATCCGGACCCTCCCGGCACTGCCCGGCTCATCGTTCATGATATCATACGAGGTCCGCGTCGTCCCTGCTGAGAGCCCTCGCGCGGCCCCGAGGAAAGGCGCACGCAGAACGTGAGACGCGCCATATGCACAGCACTCTTCGCGGCAATCATGGCGCTGGCAGCGGCCAGCCCTTGCATGGCCGCTCCTTCGGAGACTACAGCGACGCCCACGCTCGACACCGCCACGCAACGCGCCCTCGAGCTCGAGCTTCAGATCGAGGAGAACCGGGCCGAGTCGATCTCCATCGAGGAACGCATCTCGGTCACCAACATCCGGATCTTCCAGCAGCAGGAGGCCCTGGCAGGGGCTCGCGAACGTCTCGACGCTGCACGGACCCAGTACCAGAGCCGTTTGGTGAGAATGTACAAGTCCAACGCACTGAACCCCTTGTCGATCCTGCTCACCGCCGAGACGGTGTCCGATTTCTACGCACGGGCACTCATGCTGGCGCGCATCGCAGAGCGTGACCACCAGTCCCTGGCGGACGCCTTGCTCGCCGCCGCGGAGGCCGAGTATCAGGCTGCTGTGCTCGATGACCTCAAAGCCCAGGACCTCGCTCTTCGGCAGATACAGAACGTCAGGCATCGCAGCCTCGAAGATGCCCTCCTCGAGCAGAACCAACTCGTGGCCAGACTCTCGGTCGAGGCGAAGAAGACGCTCGAAGCGGCACGTGCGGCAAACCGATCGACCCGCCAGCAGTGGCGCGATTCCTCCATACCCCTGGACAGCTCGATCCCTCTCAAGACAGCGGTCGTGCAGCCCTACACTGACCGTTCGTATCTTGTACCGGAGTATCAGCCATCCGACTACCGCTCACAGGGGAAGGTGATGAGCGCGGTGTGTTCGTGGTACGGCAATGAGTTCAACGGACGGCCGACGGCCTCCGGCCAGATATTCAACCAGGACGACTTCACCTGCGCGTCGAAAACGCTGCCATTCGGCACACGCCTGGCACTGACTCGCGGCGATCGGCGCATCATCGTGGTCGTCACCGATCGGGGTCCGTTCATCGCGGGACGCGATCTCGACCTCTCACGCGGAGCTGCCCGGGCTCTCGGCTTCTCGGGGGTAGCTACCGTCGAAGCCGAATTCGTCGAAGCGGCGCCGTAGCGCCAGTCCGGCCTCACGCGCGTGGAGCATCGTGCGAAGCGCTAGTCGATGTGGATGAGCGAGAACACCTTGCTGCCCTTGAGCTTCGAACGACCGCCAAGGAAGTCGAGCTCGATCAGAAACGCGAAGCCCGCCAGGGTGGCTCCTGTACTGGTCGCAAGCTGAGCCTTGGCTGCGGCCGTTCCTCCCGTCGCAAGAACGTCATCAACGATCAGGACGATGTCGTCGGTGTCGATGGCATCGAGATGCATCTCCAGGGAGTCGAACCCGTACTCGAGCGCGTACTCCGCCTTGGTGGTCTGCCACGGCAGCTTGCCCGGCTTGCGGGCGGGTATGAATCCTGCGTTCAACTTGTACGCTAGCGCTCCACCAAAGATGAAGCCACGCGCCTCGGCGCCGAGGACCTTCGTCACCCCTGCATCCGCGTATTCCTCGGCGATGGTATCGATCGCCTGGCAGAACCCCCCAGGGCTTGCGAGCAGCGGCGTGATGTCCTTGAAGATGATGCCTTCCTTCGGAAAGTCCGGAATGTCGCGAATGAAGGTGTTCAGATCCACAGTTCCTCCTAGTAGTAGGCCTGCCCGATAGCGTAGCGGTTCGTCACACAGACTGCATCACAGCCTGAATCTGGGCACCGGTGCCAAGGACGACCAGGCGGTCGCCCGCTCGCATCACGGTGTCCGGCGACGGGTTGGTGTTCGCGGAACCTCCAGGGGCCTGCACTGCGAGCACGTACGCGCCGGTGGAGTCTCGCACCTGCGCCTCACGGATGCTCTTTCCATCGAACGCAGAACCGGCTCGTATCTCGATGTCCTGGAGCCTGTACTCGACGCTGTCGCCGTGTGTGACCAGGTCCAGGTAGTCGGACACGGCCGGATGAAGAACCATCGAAGCCATACGACGTCCACCCACGACGTTCGGCGTCATGACCCGGTTCGCCCCCGCCCTGCGCAGCTTCTCCTCCGAGGATTCATGCGATGACCGCGCCACGATGAACACATCAGGGCTCAGAGAGCGCGCGGAAAAGGTCACGAAGAGGTTGTCGGCGTCGGTGTCCAGCGCCGTCACCAGAGACGCGGCACGCTCGATGCCTGCGGCAAGCAGCGTCGACTCCTCGGTCGCATCCGCGTTGACGACAGACCACCCCATCTCCACGGCCCAAGCTGCGTTGTCGTCCGCGTGTTCGATGACGACGAAGGGCGCGCCCTCGTCTGCCAGCGCGCGCGCCACGACTGACCCAACGCGACCGAGACCGGCCACAATGTGATGGCCCGTGAGGTTCTTGATGCGACTTTCCATGCGTCGACCCTCCAAAAAACCCCTGAGATGTCCTTCGACAACGAAATCCACGAACGTGCCAAATGCGAACAGCAGCGCACCGAACCCGGCGAGAATGAGTGCCATCGTGAAGGCTTCGCCTGCACGGCTGAGAGTCTGGACTTCGCGGAACCCGACCGTCCCCACCGTGATCACCGTCATATACAGCGCGTCGAACCACACCCAGCCTTCGATGACAACATAGCCGACCGTGCCGAGGACCAGAACGGCAACAAGAGCACCGAATGCCATGGCGACTCGCCTCAACACCCGGGAACCACCGCCTCATCGCGCAAGCTTGCCACGTACGGCAGGTTCCTCAGCAGGCCATGGTTGTCGAGTCCGTAGCCCACGACGAACCGGTCAGGAATCGAGAATCCGCAGTACGCCACCGGGATATCGACGATTCGTCTCACATCCTTGTCCAGAAGCGTGCACACCTCGAGGCTTTCCGGCTGCCGGCTGCGCAGGTTGTGCAAGACATAGTTCAACGTCATGCCGGTGTCGATGATGTCCTCCACCACGAGAACGGCCGCACCTTCTATGGCGTCGTCGAGGTCCTTGGTGATCCGGACTGCGCCCGGCATCCCGTCCGCGTAGGTAGAAACCGCCATGAAGTCCACCTCGAGAGGCATCGTGACGGCCCGGCAAAGATCGGCCAGAAAGAACAGCCCTCCTTTGAGGACTGTCACCAGCCTGAGATCGCGTCCGGCGTAGTCCTCGGCAATTGCGGCGCCCAGCTCCTGGACGCGCCGGGCGATCGTCTCCTCGGAAAGCAGGACCCTATCGATGCACTCGGGCACATATCGCGGGGACATCGGGCTATTCGTCCTCGTCCGGGTGTGCGATCAGTCCCCCGCCTTCGTCGTGCGGTTGCTCCCTCACCGGAATGCCATACTTGAGCAAGAGGCTCCTGAAATCCTTCTGGTAGAAGATCTTGATGTTGATGTCAGGATACAACTCCCTGAGCCGTCGGACCTTCCGGTTCTTCTTGGTTACGAGCTTCTGGCTCATCGTGGTGAGCTCGATGTAGAGGTCGAAGTCGGGAAGGTAGAAATCGGGTGTGAATGAGGCGATCACGTTTCCGCGCGAATCCCATTCGATCGGGAAGTTCGTCGGTTCGTAGTCCCACCGGATCCGGTAGAAATCCAGGATCTGAGCGGCAACCCTCTCACTCGGATGCGCGAACTCGATATCGAGCGCGTCTGCCTCGACTACCCCGTCGCGATGTTCTTCGGCCTCGGCCATCGTCCCCTACGACAAGTCGTCGAACTTGCGTCCAAGCGCACGACGCAGTAGGTGGCTCTTGAGATCGCCGGTGAGACCTTGCAGCTCACCGAGCGTCTCGACGAGCTTCTGGCGGGTTTCCGGCGTCCTGTGCCGAAACGTGGGCATGAGTATCTGAGAGAACAGCACCGCTTCCCGCTCTGCAAACGTCTCGTACATGCGCAGATGCCGAGGCTCGACACCGAATCGGCGAAGATCCCAGCATGCGTGAGCCACATGTACGTCTGTCCGCGAGATCTCTGCACCGTTCTCGCCACGCAAGATCTCCACAAGCCCGAAGTCCGCGAGCTCCTCGATGAACGAAGACGGTAGTCCCAAGGAGGACTGTGCGTCCTCGAGCCTCAGCGTCTCGGCATCCTCGAACGGAAGCGCGACCGGCTCGGCCACCGCCCCGCCCTGCGGGCGGAATTCGGACGGCAGCTTGCCTTTGTCGAAGTCCGCAAGCTTGTCACGGATGACGGCAAGAGGCAGGAAATGGTCCTTCTGTAGTCGCAGTATGAGTTCGACGCGCGCGACGTCAGCCTGCGTGAACTTCCTGTATCCACCTGCGGTACGTTCCGGGGACACAAGCCCCTCTTCTTCAAGGAATCGCACTTTGGAGATCGACAGGTCGGGATACGCGGGCGAAAGGCGCTCGACGACCTCGCCGATCGTCATGTAGTCGCGACTGGCCATGGCGCTACTCCCCCGCTCCGCTGAGAAACACCATCTGGAAGGTGCCCACCTGCACGGAGTCACCGTTGCGAAGCGGCGCCTTGTCGACACATACGCCGTTCACGTAGGTCCCGTTCAGCGACCCGGCATCCTCGATCGAGACCTCCGGGCCGGCAGAAGACAACACAGCGTGGTTCCGCGAGACCGTGACATCATTGAGGAAGATATCGCTGGAGGGATCTCGCCCGATGGACAGACGCGGCCTGTCGATGTAGAACCTCTCGCCGACATCGCGACCCTTTCGCACAACGAGCACCGGTCCGGTGTCGCTCGAAGCACCTGGTGTAGTCGCACCATCCTCGACACCCACCGGCTCGAACGACTCTGTCGCGCCCTCCAACCGCGCGCCGCAGTCAGCGCAGGTCTCAGCACCCGTTTCGACCGATCCACCACAACGCGGGCAAGTGGCCATAGCCATTGCTCCTCACATCTGACGAAAGCACACGCGCTACTCGGAGAACCCGAACTCCCGCTTCTGGAACGACGAGGCTATCTGCTCCTCCAGAGCCGAGATGATCTCGGGGTTCTCGAGAACCTGGGCCAACTTCTCGTCACTCAAGCGATTCTTCACATACGGATCGCGCAACGCCTCGCTAAGCCTGCGACCGTTGTGAACCTCCCGTACGACATACTCCACGACGCGCTCTTCAACCGCATCGGTCGCGAGATCGTCCATGAATTCCTGCAGTCTTTCCGTGATCGATGCCACGTGCCCTCCTCGTGCCGGTACGCGCGTTCGTGAGTCTAGAAGTCATCCTCGTCATCGGGCTCCGCGACATCCACATTCGATACTCCGCGAAGATCATTCGCGAGTATGTCTATGAGTCGGTCCACGTCACCAACCGAGATAACGTCCTCCCCTGCCTCGCGCTGCGCCTTGAGACGACGCACAAGCTCCGCTCGCAGGATGTCGATCTTGCCATGCAACACCCGGCGTCGATAGGAGATTCGCTGCTCCTCCGCGTATAGCTCGTTCAGGATCTCGCGCAGTTCATCGTTGGACTTCGAACCGAGGCCGAGAAGCGCATCCTCGATCCGATCATTGCGATCGGACATGACCCCTCCACTCTCACGCAACCGACCATCTTGCTGACCTGACCGATTGTACCAGACCCAGAGCCCCATTTACCCTCAGCCTGCACCCTACATCCAGGCACTGACATCGGGGGTGCTCGCTGGTGCTACACCACGCTCTCACCTGCGAGCCGTGCGGCCGTCATGTGCTCCCATTCGCTGAAACTGCCGCTATCAAGGCGCACTCCCAGCGAGTCACCGAAGCCCTTCACAAGGGCCTGTGCGATCTGCTCGAATGACGGCAATGTACCGAGAACGTCCTCGAGCGTGAATGCCGTCATGGCCAAGGACCGCTGCTCTGCGTCGTCTAGCCCAAACACCGCCGTCTCCCGCGAGATATCGCGAGACCGCGTGATCGAGCCATGCTGGAGGCACGTGTCACCCGCCCACACCTGCGCGCTGCCTGACAGTTTCGCCCGTCCGACTGACAAATCGGCCGGACTCGAATGCAGGTAGCACGCCGAAGAACCGCGAATCCCTCGTGGGCGGCCGACAAGTTCGGCATCGACCCCCAACGACGAGTACGCACGAACCAGACCCGAGCTGAGCACGCGGTAGCTCGAAGTGGTCGCCCTTGGAATGCCGTCGTCAGTGCTGGCGACAATGGAGTATGTCATCTCATCGTCGTGCAGGACACCGCGTCCGCCTGTGTGCCGCCGCACCACTTCGACGCCCAGGTCGCGGCAGACGTCCAGGTCGATGGAGCCCACGTCTTGAAAGCGCCCGAGCGACAAGGTTGGACGGGCCCACCGGTACAGCCGCACCGTTGCTGGAGACTCGCCAGCCTCCCGGGCGAGCTGCATCGCACGATCGAGCGCCATGTTCTCGATGCCGTCGCGCGCGTCGTCGATGACAAGTCGCCACACGCCTCGCATGAGACCGCCTACTCCGGATTCCAGCGCAGGTCGGGCTGGCGAACCGCACGGGCTTCATCGAGGCGTCTTACGGGGGCGGTATAGGGAGCGTTCTTGACGATCTCCGGATCGGACGCCGCTTCCTTGGCTATTGCACGCATCGCGTCGACGAAGGCGTCGAGGGACTCGAGTGACTCGGTCTCGGTCGGTTCGATCATCAGTGCCTCTTCGACCAGCAGCGGGAAGTAGACGGTCGGCGGGTGGAAGCCATAGTCCAGAAGGCGTTTCGCGATGTCGAGCGTGCGCACCCCGTGCTCGCGCTTCTGCCGCGCACCCGAGAGCACGAACTCGTGCATGCAGGTACGGTCGTAGGGCAGCTCGAACACGTTCTTGAGTCGCTCCTTGAGGTAGTTCGCCGACAAGACCGCCTGCTCGCTCGCCTCGCGAAGGCCCACGCCTCCGAGGGCGCGGATGTACGTGTACGCCCTGACGAGAACGCCGACATTGCCAAGGAACGACCGGACCCGCCCTATCGAGTGCTCCGGGTGTACAAGCACGTACTGTCCGTCTTCGAGCGCGACCAACGGTCCGGGCAGATACTGCGCGAGTTCCTCCGTGACACATACGGGTCCGGCACCGGGGCCGCCTCCGCCATGCGGGGTCGAGAATGTCTTGTGCAGGTTGATGTGCAGTCCGTCAAAACCCATGTCCCCCGGGCGCACCTTGCCCATGATGGCGTTGAGATTCGCTCCATCGCAGTAGGCGAGCGCCCCGACAGCGTGCACGGCATCGGTGATCTCGCAGATCTGGGGATCGAACAGGCCCACCGTGTTGGGGTTGGTGAGCATCAGGGCAGCGACATCGGTGTCGAGCACGCCCTTCAGCGCGTCGAGGTCCACCAGACCCTGTTCATTGCTGGGGATCGTGACCGTCTGATAGCCGCACATCGTCACGGTGGCCGGGTTCGTTCCGTGGGCCGTGTCGGGAATGATGACCTTCGCCCTTGGATTCCCCGATGAGGCGTGATAGGCGCGGAAGCACATCAGTGCAGCGAGTTCGCCGTGTGCGCCCGCTGCGGGTTGCAGGGTGACGCCTGCAAGCCCCGATACCTCGGCCAGCGCCTCCTGGAGGCCGTACATGAGCTCTAGAACGCCCTGGACGCTCTCGACCGGCTGGTACGGGTGAAGCCCGGCGAAGCCCGGCAAACGACATGTGTCTTCGTTGACGCGCGGGTTGTACTTCATGGTGCATGAGCCGAGCGGGTACGGGCCACTGTCCACGCCGAAGTTCATCGAGGCCAGGTGGGTGTAATGGCGCGCAATCTCCACCTCGGTCACATGCGGCAGGGCGGGCGGATCGAGGCGCACACGGTGCCCGAGTGCGCTTGACACCGTCGCACCCGCACCGTCAACGCCGGACACGACACCTCCGCCTGCGCCAGCCCCGCCCGTCTCGAGGATCAGAGAGCGCGGGCCCCTGGCCGGAGCACCGGCGGGTCGCCTGGTCGCGTGATCGCTCACAGGCTGCTCACCGCCTGAGTGAACGCGTCGATCTCCGACTCCGTCCGGCGTTCGGTGACCGCGAACAGAACGCAGTCGCTCACTACGTCCTCGAAACGCCCGAGGTCCAGACCCGCGACGAATCCCCTCTCAAACATCGCCGATCGCATCGACACGACATCCCCAAAGTACCTGAGAGCGAACTCGTGCGCAAAGGGAGCCGCGAACACGTCCTCGAACCGCCCTGTGGCGATAAGGGCGTCGTGCAGCCGATGTGCCTTGGCAATGCACGCTTCGCCCACGTCGCGCAGGCCGCCGGCGCCCATACACGACAGGTACACGCTTGCTGCAAGGGCGTTGAGAGCGTGGTTCGAACAGATGTTGCTGGTGGCCTTCTCCCGGCGAATGTGCTGCTCACGGGTCTGCATCGTGAGCACGAACGCAGTCGCACCGTCCGCATCCACAGTGCGCCCGACGATGCGGCCCGGCATCCGGCGAAGGTACTCGTCGCGGCAGGAGAACATCCCCAGCCCGGGACCGCCGTACGACATGGCATTCCCCAGGGGCTGGCCCTCCGCGACAACGACGTCCGCGCCGTATGCGGAAGGTGGTTCTAGCACGCCAAGGAGAATCGGGCTCACCGCCACGACGAGAAGAGCTCCGACCTCAGCAGCCACCTCCCGAATCGCCCGGACGTCTTCAAGACATCCGTAGAAGTTGGGATCTGCAATCATCACGGCAGCGGCATCGGCCGCAAGCCCGCGCAGTGCAGCGACGTCCGTCACGCCATCCAGTGTCGGCGCCTCGACAACCTCAAGGAGCCCGGCGCGCGCATACGTGCGCAGTGTCTCGCGCCACTCCGGGTGGACCGATGCCGAGACGACAACCCGGCTTCGCTTCGTCTGATGGACGGCCAGGTAGGCAGCCTCGACGAAAGCGGTGGCCCCGTCGTACATGGAGGCGTTGGCCACGTCCATGCCCGTAAGCGAACACACCATCGACTGGAACTCGTAGATCGCCTGCAGGGTACCCTGGCTGACTTCGGGCTGGTAGGGCGTGTACGCCGTAAAGAACTCGGGCTTTCGCAACACATGATCGACGATTGACGGGATGTAGTGGTCGTAGCAACCCGCACCCAGAAACGACACCAGCTCACCCGTATGCGCGTTGGCACGGGCGAGTCCATCGAGGTGTCCTGCGAGATCCATCTCGGACAGCCCACCCGGAATATCAAGCTCGCGACCGAGCCTGACGCATTCGGGGATGTCCGAGAACAGCTCGTCGACGCTCGACACGCCGACAGCGCGAAGCATGGTCTCCCGTTGAGCGTCCGTAACAGGTACGAATCGCATCGAGCCCTTACGCTTCCTCGGAGACGAAGGCCTCGTATTCCTCGGCGGACAGCATGTCGTCGACCTGGCTTGGGTCGGCCATCTTGACCTTGATCATCCAGCCCTCGCCGTAGGGATCTTCGTTCACGATCTCGGGCGCGTCGTCGAGCGCCACGTTCACTTCGACGATCTCGCCGGAAAGAGGAGAGTACAGCTCGGATACCGACTTGACCGACTCGATCTCGCCGAATGTCTCGCCGGCGATCGCAGCGTCGCCCTCGGAGGGCAGATCCACGTACACGACCTCGCCGAGCTGGTCCTGCGCAAAGTGAGAGATGCCAAGAGTGGCTACGTCGCCGTCCACCCGCACCCATTCATGCTCTTTGTCGTACTTCAGCTCGCTCGGATACATAGGTACTGACGCTCCTTTCGGGGTCGTGCTCACGCGGACAACGACGTTGTTACGAACGGCGGCCTCTTGACCGTCGCAGGAGCGGTCTTCTTGCGAATCGCAACCTCAAGGCGGGTCCCGGGAGTCGAAAGCTCCGCGGGGACGTATGCCGTCGCGATGCCCTTCTCCAGCGTCGGCGAGAACGTACCGCTTGCCACCTTACCGACCTCTTCCCCTTCACGCAACACGGCGAAACCTGGCCGAGGAATACCATCCTCGACAAGCAGGCCGACGAGCTTTCGCACCGGTCCCGCCTCGCGCACGCGCTCAATCGCCTCGCGGCCAACGTACTCGCCCTTGTCGCGCGCCACAACCCAACCCAAACCTGCGGAGATCGGATCCACTCCCCTGTCCATGTCGCTCCCGTACAGGGCGTATCCCATCTCCAATCTCAGAGTGTCGCGTGCACCAAGGCCACACGGCGTGACCTCGGGAAAGCTCAGCAGCGCACGCCACAGAGCGGCCGCCTGCGAGACATGGCACAGCACCTCTACGCCATCCTCGCCCGTGTAGCCCGTGCGCGCGACCAGCGCCGGCACGGTGTCCAGCACGGCTTCGCGGATCGCGAACCGCGCCGGCGGCGAGAATCCCTCGCCCGCGAGTTCCGAAAGCACCTCCAGCGCACGGGGGCCCTGAAGCGCTATCAGCGCCGTGCGATCGGACTCGTCGACGAGTTCGACGATGCCGTCTTCCGGCGAGTGCTCCGCAACCGTCTCGCAGGCAACCGTCGTACCCCGCGGAGCATGACCGCGCAGCCAGTCGAAGTCCGTGATCCGGTTGGCAGCGTTCGCGATGATCAGGTACTCGATGTCCCCGGTGTGATACACGATCAGGTCGTCGATTATGCCGCCGTCTTCGTCGCACATGAGCGTGTACTGGGCGGTACCGATCTCGCTGGCGCGCTCCAGGTCGTTGGTCAGCACACCCTGCAGAAAGGCCTTGGCTCCGAAGCCGAACACCCTGAACTGCGCCATGTGGCAGACATCGAACACACCCGCCGAGGAGCGAACCGCCCGATGCTCCTCGATGATTCCTGCGTATTGGACCGGCATCTCCCATCCGGCAAAGGGCGCCATCCGCGCCCCGAGGGCGATATGCTCCTCGTACAGCGGCGTGCGTCGCAGATCTTCGGCCATGATGCTCCTCCCAAACGCGGCCAGATGCCAACCTGGCGGTTCCTTCACGATACTGCAGGCTCGCCCGCAATGGAGCGCCACGCCCTGACGAGCCCGATCCAGATTCTCTCGAAGAACCCCGGAGCCGGGACGTCGGACGTCGAGATGATCGGCACCTGCACGAGAAGCCGCTCCCCCTGCGTGACACTAAGGGTGCCGATCCGCTGGCCAACTGCTACTGGAGCATCGACCGACTCGGGCAGAGCGACGGTTCGCCCCACCTCCCCGTCCAGGTCAAAGACCGGAACCACCGCATCGGAGGCGACCACTGCGGCTATCGAGCGGTCGAGGTAGTCGGCGACCGGCACGGTGCCGATGCTTTCCTCGGCAGATGCGAGCCGCTTCATCCCGTAGTGATCGAACCCCCAATCGAGCAGCCGCCTAGCATGGCGAAAGCGCGCGGACTCCGCTTCGATCCCAAGAACGACCGCGATGAGCTCGACGCCATCGCGCTTCGCACTGGCAACGAGACAGTATCCCGCGTCATTGGTCCAGCCGGTCTTGACGCCGGTCGCATCGGGATAGTCGCCGATGAGCAGGTTGGAATTCTCGAGCTTGTCGCGGCCCTGCGACCCCGTGATCGTGACATCGTCAAGCCCGACGATTCTTCTGAACTCGGGATTCTCCATCGCCACGCGCGTGACAGTTGCGAGATCAGCGGCTGATGTGCGATGCCCCGGGGCGTCCAGTCCGTGCGGGTTCGCGAAGCGCGTTGCTGTCAGACCGAGCTCCTCCGCCCGCCTGTTCATCAGCTCGACGAACCCGGGCTCGGTACCCGCGACATGCTCTGCCAGGGCGATGGCTGCGTCGTTTCCGGATTTCACCAGCATGGCCTCGAGAAGCTCACCGACCGCGTAACGGTCGCCCTCCTTCAGGTCCACGCCTGACTCACCGATGTGCGCGGCGTACCCCGAGACCTTGACCGTGCTGTCGAGATCCGCGCGCTCGAGAACGAGCAGGGCGGTCATGATCTTGGTGGTGCTCGCCATCGCGCGGGACTCATCGGCCTTGCGCGACCACAGCTCCCGTCCGTCCGGAGCAACGAGAACGCCCGCAGCCATCTCGACATCGGGAGCCGCGTCCTTGACGCGCGACGGCGCATTCGATACGCGCGTTCCTCCCACGAAGTCCGAGCCCGGCCGAGAAGCGACGACGACCCCCGGAACGCCAAGAACGGACAGCGCGAAGCACAGCACGACGATCGCACGTATGCTGCGGTCTCTCAAGTCTGCCTAATCCGTCCCGATACTATGGAATAATGAGGTGTGGTTCAGTGAACCATAGGGTGAGGCGAGACGCCAGGAGCTGAAGATGCGGCGGCGGATCAGGCGTGACGAGGGGTTCTCGATGCTCGAGTTGATGGTCGTTGTCGCCATCCTCGGCATACTCGTGATGATCGCAGTTGCTTCATACCGCATGTCGACCAGCACGGCGCGCCGGGTCACCTGCAAGGAGAACCAGCGCAACCTGACGACGTCCGTCTCACTCTACGAACAAGATCATGACGGTGCCAGACCGGCCGTCCTTGTCGACCTGACCCCGTACGTCACGAACTACGCCAGCGCGTCCAAGTGCCCCAACGGCGACGGCACGCTACTCGTGTACGACCCTGTGGGGAATCGCGTGACATGTCCCAATCATCCATGATGCTGTCGTGAGCACGATCGGAATGGAGGCTTGATGAAGTACTCGCGCTTCGAGGCGCTCGTCCTGGTGGTCGGTGTCGGGGCCGTCGCGGGAAGCATCTTGTTCTCGTTCGATGGTGTACCCGTCGCCGAGGAAGTCTTCGCCCAGGTCCTGCTCCTTGGCGTACTGCTCGGAGCCGTGCACTGGGGCCGGAGCGGCGGCTCGCTCGCGGCACTTGCCGCTGCCGCGCTCTACATCGTGATGCGCCTACCGCTGGTCTTGAGTGCTCAAGGCCTGTCCCTCGATATCGCAACACTCGTCATCGTACGGATTCTGACCTATGGACTCATCGGCATCGTCGGCGGCGAACTGTGCACCCGCATCAAGTACATCTTTGCCCGGTTGGAGAGATCCAGCAGTATCGATGACTGGAGTCAGGTCTACAACCAGCGCTTCATCCTTCGCACACTGACTGCAGCAGGCGGACAGTATGCACGCTATGACACGCCGTATACGGTGGTACTCATCAAAGTCGCGCCAGCGATCATGGACGGCCTCCGCGTCTCGAAACAGCGCTCGCTCGTCCGCGGTATCGCCTCCCACATCCGTGGAGACATACGCCTTGTGGACGAGGCTGGCAGGCTTGAGGATGGTACGTTCATCGCGGTGTTGCCTCACACTCCCAAGGCGGGAGGGGCTGTAGTTGCCGAGAGGCTCCGGGCCGGAGTGATGCGCGTCCTGGGCGCCCGCGAGGAATCCGTTACCGCAACCCTTCTGGGCGCACCCGAGGACTCGCAGGAGCTCGACGTGCTCAGAGAGAGCCTCGGCTCCGGTGAACCGTCTCAGGCGAGCGCATCCTTCTCGTAGAGCCGTTCGGGCTCGATGACCGTGATCCCCGCGCTCGCTAGAACGCGAACGGCGCGCTCGTCGTCGACTTTGAAGATGTCCACCGCAGCCTCGGCTCCGGGCTCAACGAATGCGTAGGCGTACTCGACGTTGACTCCCGCATCGCCAAGTACGTCGAGGACGTCGGCCAGACCACCGGGCCTGTCGGGAATCTCCACGGCGATGACCCGCGTGATCGAGACTCCGAAACCCTCGCCTTCGAGTACCTCCTTGGCCACGTTGGGGGTGTCGCAGATAATGCGCACGACGCCAAAGTTCTCGGTGTCGGCCACCATGAGTGCGCGCATGTTGATGCTCGCGTTGGCGAGCGTGCGCGTGAGACGGGCCAGATGGCCGGGGCTGTTCTCGAGAAACACCGACACTTGTTCTATCACGATGTTCACACTCCCCCTTGCTCGGCGCGAAGATCCACGACTCGCTTCGCCTTGCCTTCGCTCCGCGCGATCGACTTGGGCTCAACGAGCTTCACCCCGATCGACACGGCCAATGCAGATTCGATCTCACCCTTCACGCGACGCTGAAGCGCCTCGAGTTCCCGGATCTCGTCGAAGTTCGTGTCTGCAGCAACCTCGACGTTGACGTCCACGGTGTCCATCGCACCCCGCTTGCCAAGGATGACCTGGTAGTGCGGCGCCACTCCTGCTATCCCCGCGAGGACCTGTTCGATCTGGCTCGGGAAGACATTCACCCCTCGCACGATGATCATGTCGTCGGAACGGCCCGTGATGCGCTCCATCCGGCGGAAGGTCCGCCCGCAGGAGCACTCGCCGGGGATGATCCGGGAGATGTCGCGGGTTCGGTAGCGGATGACAGGGATGCCTTCCTTGGTCAGCGTTGTGAACACGACCTCGCCGATCTCACCGTCCGGCACCGGGCGCAGAGTTTCGGGATCGACTATCTCGATGAGGAAGTGGTCCTCGTTCACATGGAGTCCGTGCTGAGCGCTGCACTCGGATGCGACGCCCGGGCCGAGGACCTCCGATAGACCGTAGATGTCGAGGGCGGTGATGCCCATCATCTCCTCGATCTGCTTGCGCATGTTGTCGCTCCACGGCTCGGCCCCGAAGATGCCTGCCTTGAGAGACAGACTGCGGATGTCGATACCCATGTCCGCGGCGGTCTCGGCGATGAGAATGGCATACGAGGGCGTGCACGCAAGGATGGTCGTGCCAAAGTCCTGGAGCACCTGCACCTGGCGCTTGGTGTTGCCGCCGGAGATGGGAATCGTGATCGCGCCGAGACGCTCAGATCCGTAGTGGACGCCGAGCCCGCCTGTGAACAGCCCGTATCCGTAGGTGACCTGAACGACATCGTCGGGTCCGCCGCCGGCCGCAGCGATCGTGCGCGCCATGAGATCTGCCCAGTTGCTGATGTCGTTGGCGGTGTAGCCGACGACGGTGATCTGGCCGGTCGTACCCGAAGACGAATGCACGCGCACGATATCGCGCAGCGGAACCGCGAACATGCCGTATGGGAATACGGAGCGCATGTCGTCTTTGACGGTGAACGGGAACTTTGCGAACTCCCCGAACGAGGAAACCTCGGGTGCGAGACCCGCCTCATCGAACTTGCGCCTGTACAAGTCAACGTTGTCGTAGACGCGTCTCAGCACGGTGTTGAGTCGCTCAATCTGAAGACCTTCGAGAGAATCCCTCGTCAGAGCCTCGTACTCCGGCTGGAACATCCCCCCACCCCTCCCTCTCCGTCCGCCCTCAGTCGGCGCTAGCCGTCGCCTCCTTGGACGTCGTCTTCTTCGTGCCCAACCTGACGACCTCCACCTTCGGTTTGTACACCGAAGTGAATGAGTCCGTGCGAACGAGTTCGCCATCCTTCTCAACGATGCGCTTGACGACGATGCTGCGCCCGTCGATACCTGTGTCTTCCACAACACGGGCGCCCTTTGGCATCGTCGGGTCCTTTACCTCCTCGACACCATGCGGCTTGATGCTGGTCCATGCGCCTATCTCGGCGGTCACATCGTAGCCGGGATCGGTGCCGTACAAACTGACGGTCAGAGAGGAACTCGAGAAACCGGTGGCCACGAGCACCCAGTCCTCGGTGTCGTTCTTGAACTTGAAGTCAGGTCCGCCCCAAGACACAGTCGCATCCCGTCCGCGAGGATAGTGAGAGATGTAGAAGGAGTGGTTCCGGCGTTCAACGACCGGCAGGCCGGACTCGAACACAGTGTTGAATATCGTCGTCCCTACCTGGCAGATACCTCCACCGAGCTGGGGAACGAGTTTGCCGTTCACGATGGCTGGAGCCTCTTGATAGCCCTTCGCGGCTGTTCGGGGCCCCACTGCCTCGTTGAACGAGAACGTGCCGCCCGGGGGAATGAGCGTGCCATCAAGTGCATCAGCCAGAGTATGGATGTTGTTCACGCGGGGCGTGTTCGAAGCGTCGAATGTGGTCGTATACGTGGAGATCCTCTCCTCGATCCCCATCTTCTCGGCATCTTCGGTCGTGACCTCGGGTTCGACCTTCATCGTCCGAAGCTCGACAACCCGGCGCTCTTCCGAGACAAGAACGCGCGTGAGCTGTTGCGCAAGTGCCTCGATGTCCGGCCCGATGCCCACCTTGGAGGGGACGATCGTGACTGTGCCGCCCGATACCCTGAAGGTTGCGTCTTGCGCAGGACGACCGGTCTCCCCCACCTTGGGACCCACGGTCTCCGACGTCTTGTCGGCATCGATGAATGCTTCGAGGCTCATCCGCTTGGGGCCGGGGGTGGCGCTTGCTTCCGCCGCTACCGCGCTGGAACCGTCGCTCGACTCCGAGGGGGTGCCGGTGTTCTCCTCGGCCGGCACTTTCCTGAAGTCTATCCACCCAGAGATGTCGCTCGGCTTGAACTCCCAGCTCTTGGACTCGTACGTCACCGTAGCGGGCGCAGACATCATCTTCCCGGCAGCGGCCAGGGCGGCATCCGCGTCGGAATCGCTGACGCTTACCGGTACGAAGTCCACCGGAACCGGAACCTCACGCGATTCCTCGGCAAATGCAGTCAGGAGGTCCTGCTCGAATTGGGAGGCACGCACGGCGAGACCCACGACAGCCGGCTCGATCCGGGCGTCCGTACCATCGATGACTACCCGGGCATCCTTGGGTTTGCGCCCGACCGCGTCCTCGATCGTCAGCACTACCTCGGCCAGCGCCTCGGCCTCCCCGATGACGGCAGGTCTTATCTCGATCGGGCGGAACCACGCCAGGAAACGTTCCTTGGCCCTCTCGGTGAAGCTACCGGTCCTGCCGACGGCCATCGCCTGTGCGACCACGGTCTCGGTATCGAGCCGTGCAGAGACGCTCGCGGCCTCCACCGGCCAAGTGTGATTCTCGAACACGACGGACACCGGGGTCTGCATGCGCTGTTCGATGCCCTCGGCGATCGCTCGTACCGCTGACTTCGAACCCTTCCCGCCCACAGGGACGCCGGCCACATGAACGCCGGGATGTATCCTCCCGACGCTGGCGGCTGCTTCGATAGCTCCAGCCGCAACTACGATCGCGATCAAGGCCGCCGGGATCCCGATCACAACGCGCTGCCAGACGGGACGGAGGAGGAACCATTGCACCAGCGCTCCGCCGAGACGAGGGCGGGTCTCCGGCCGGCGCGTACGGCGTGGCGTGCGGGTCTCGAATGCGTCGTCCACTCTCTGAATCAGTCTCCTTCAACGGGTCGCCCGAGGGTCAGACCCGGGTCTTGTGCAGCAGCGAGTTCCAGCTCATCCGCAAGATCGATCTCCACGGTCACCCCTGGGAAGGCGGACAGCGTCGATTTCAGACCTCCGGGTAGTGTAAGCGATTGCTGGAGCGCCGTCGGCTCGCCTATCGCCTGGATCACGTACCCGCGTTTCAGCGCGGTGGTGCCCAGCGTCAAGTGGCCATCGGTCGCGGAAAACCCCGTCGTGGCAGAGACACGCCTGCCGTTGACCGCGATCGCCTCGGCTCCTCCCGCCCGCAACTCATGGATCAACGCAACGAAGTCTTGCGGGAGCAAGACGCTATCGGGATCCTCGATCCGGATGGTCACGCCCGGACCGGACGCAGGTTCGAGCCCGCTCATGACGCGGATTGCGTTGAGCTCCTTGGCGGCCTCGTTGAGGACTTCGCCCCTGTCCTTGGTCTGCCTCTCGGCCTCAAGGATTCGCAGCTGCAAACGCATGACCTCGCCTCTGAGTGCGACATTCTCTGTTGTGAGCTGTTGAACGATTATGGCAAGGCTCTGATCGCTCTGCCGATCGAGCTGGGTAGACACCGTCGCGTTGCCCTTCCACTGTGCAACGAGCAAGAACCCGACCAAGAGCACACCCACGGCCAGGCTCATCATCAGCCGGGCTTCGTGGAATCTGCGCTCGACCGCCTTCTCGGACTGGACGATGCGACGAATCGACTCGTTCCGAAGGTGGATCAGGGTCTCCTTCGGCTTGCGTTGAGACGGCATCACTCCCACCCCCGGCGCTGGAATACCAGTCGCCGCACGGTGGCAAGATTCTCAAAGACGCGCATCCCGAAGGCGACCACGGCGGCAAGATAGAGCTCCCGAACACCGATCCGGTCTCCAATGAAGACGATGAACGCTGCCATCAGAGTATTCGTCAGAAAGCCGAACACGAAGGCCTTGTCGTCGAATGTCTGCTCTAGCGCGGCCCTCACACCACCGAGACACGAGTCGATCGCGGCCAGCACCGCTACGCCGAGGTACGTCAGCAGGCCCGCGGGAACGCCGAAGTTTGTGAGGAGCCCCAAAGTGACACCGAGCGCGAGCGCGAGAAGCAAGACCAGCATCAGGGCGCACCTCCCGAGGCAAGCTCGGCGTACTTCGGCCTGAGCGAGCCCTTGAATGCAGCCACGTTCGTCTCGCTCATACGTGTGATAGAAACCTGAAGCCCATACTGGGTTTTGTACGTCGTGAACAGCAGCGAAGCCATGTCGTCCTGCATCACCGCACCCTCAAGGGCGAGCGGCTCTCCTATCGCACGCACGGTGTACGGGCTGCCCAGCCGGCTGGAGTTCACCAGAATGGTCGTGCCCGCACACCGGATCGGAGTGGTCGCAACAACCCGCTCGCCATTCACGTCGACCGCCTCGGCTCCGCCGGCAAACAAAGCGTTGACGACCGCGGCAATATCCGTGTCGTGTATCAGGAAGTCGTTTGGGTCGCCCACGGGCGCCGCCTCGCTGCCATCACCGAGAACCACCTGTACGCCGGGACCGGTGACACCTGTCAATCCGGCGGCTTCACGCGCAACATCGAGTTCCCGCGAGAACGATTCACGCACTCCCGAGTCCTCTGCGGCCTCTCGTTCAAGTCCGTCCATCTGCGTCCTGAGTTCCGCCAGACGACCCTGCAACTCATCGCGCTGATTCTCCATGTCCTCGACGACGCCCACCAGATCGCTCACCCGACTCGGTTGCGCGTCAGCGAACCTATGGGTGCTGTTGAAGGCGATCGCAACGACAAACCCAAGAACGCCGATGACGGCGATCAGAGCAGGACGATACTGGACGTTGTTCATCGAGGCACGCTCCACGAGGGGACTGAGGCCTGGATTATAGCAGCTGAACGGCGGTCTCGACAGCAGCGGAGACCGGCGTGCGGAGACCGCTACTCCCCGGCCCCGACGTCCTCGGCTTCCAAGTCCATCGCTACCTGGATGATCTCAGTCCACCGCGAGACGAGTGCGTCCGCAGTCTCGCCATCCGAACCCTCGGCAATGAGCATCACGCTCGGGTCACTTGCGTGCGGCAGTACGAGAACCCACCCATCATCGAATGACGCACGAACCCCCTCGGTAAGATCGGTCTCCATGGTGGCCGTTGCCCGCGTGACCTCCCGCATCACCGCTCCCTTGCGGTGGATAGGACAGAAGACGTTCACAGTACGCTTGTGGAACTCCGGAATCGCATCGACGATCTCCTCGAACGTCGTCCCCGTCTCCGAGAGCATTCTGCTTATCATCCCAAGACTCATGACAGCATCGTAGCCGGCCAGGAACTCGGAGAAGATGAAGCCCCCGGTGGTGTTCCCTGCGAAACCGACCACTCCCTCGAGCGCCACAGCAGCGAGGGCACGGCTGGTGCGGCCGGGGCGCAGCACCTTGTGCCCGGTGCGGCCCGCGACCCGCTCGACGGCACTGGTCGCGGCGAGCGGGACCGCGATCGGTATGTTGGACGCATCAGTCCTGCACCACAGGTCGACGACAGCGAGCAACGCTTCCTCTCCGCTAAGCACGCGCCCAGCGCGCGTGACGAGCGTCAACCGCTCGCCGGCAGAGTCGAAACGCACCCCGAAGTCCGCCTGGAAGAAGCCCAGGGCATTCTGCAATTCACCGCTTGACCCTGACTCGAACGCACCGGGAACCGTCGTCCGCTCAGCGTCGAGGAACGGGTTCAGTGACACGAGATTGAGCTGCCACGATGACGAGACCTGCGGTAGGACGACCGAGGCAACACCATGGTTCAGGTCAGCAACCACCTTCAGCCAGCGACCCTCAGGCACCCGACGGCGCTCAAGCGCGTACGTGAGACCCGCAGCATAGTAGTCCATCGCCCGCGGCGGGTAGATGATATCGCCCACCTCATCGAGAAACGCGCGACGGAACTCCCCCCTGAAGTACAGGCGCTCGATCTTCTTCTCTTCCCATGGCGCGATATCAAGCCCTGACTTCTCGTAGAAGTGGATTTCGAGTGTCTGGGGATCACGTGCTGACTGGCAGACATGGACGCCGCCCACGCAACGGGTGTCCCGGGTCGTGAACCGGTTGATGGCCGAGGATGCAACGCGCAGGTCCCTGACCGTACATGTGGCGGAGTTGAGGCCTGCCACCATCGCCCGCTTGACCATCCGGGCGGCCCGACTCGAGTCGCGACTCACCACAACGTGCGTGCCCTTTGGAAGAAGCGACCCGAACGCCTGCGCCGCCTTCAGCGCAAGCTCCGGAGTGATGTCCACACCGATCAGCCCGGAGATGCCGTCTTGCCCGAAGATCGAGCGCGATCCCGTGCTCTCCCAGATCAGGGAGTCCGTTACTACAGCGGCCGGCTCTACCCTCTTGTAGGGGTAGATCTGCACGTCAGCGCGCACCTGGGCATCGTGACCGATCATCGTCTCATCCCCGACGACAGCGCCGACATCCACGCGGGCACGGGAACGCACGTCCACCTTTCTGCACAGAACGGCGCCTCGCACCGAGGAGTTCTTGCCAACGAAAGTGTCGTTCCACAGAACGGAGTGGCTGACCCGGGCGTCGGCACCGATGACGCAGTTGTCACCGAGTACGCAGTAGTCGCCAACATTGACTCCAGCCCGGATGGTCACGTTCTTCCCGATGACCACCTTGTTGCCCAGCACCGCGTCCTGATGAATCTTGGCACCTTCACCCACCCACAGACTGTCACGAGCCTGCACGCCCGGTGTGAAGATCCTCGCCTTGCCGTCGAGTATGTCCCGGTGTACCTGCATGTAGGACTCGAAGCTGCCGACATCGCACCAGTACCCGTCGACCACGCAGCCGTACAGCGGGTAGCCCATCTCCATAAGCTTGGGAAAGAGCTGTGATGAGAAGTCGTATGGCTGCTTGTCCGGGATATGGTCGAGTACCTCTCGTTCGATCACGTAGATGCCCGTGTTGATCGTGTCCGAGAACACCTGACCCCAGGTCGGCTTCTCCAAGAACCGCTCGATCTTGCCGTCCTCGTCGGTGATCACGACGCCGAACTCAAGGGGGTCAGGCACGCTCTTCAAGGCAATCGTCACTGCCGCGCCGCGCCGCTTGTGGAAATCGATGACCGCCGTGAGGTCGATGTCGGTGAGCGCATCGCCGGAGATCACCAGTAGACCGTCGTCGCCAAGGAGTGGCTCGGCGTTCTTCACCGATCCGGCCGTCCCAAGCGGTACCTCCTCGAGGGCGTAGGCCATGCTCATGTCCCATTCGTCGCCTTCGCCGAAGTAGTCCTCGATGACCTGCGGCATGAACGCCAGAGTAGCCACGGCCTCGGTTATGCCGTGGTGCTTCACCAGACCGAGGATGTGCTCCATCACCGGCTGGTTCACGATAGGAACCATCGGCTTTGGCCTCAGGCTCGTGAGCGGTCGCAGGCGAGTACCTTCCCCGCCCGCCATGATGACGGCTCGCATGGCGATGCACCTCCCCCAGTGTCTGTTGCGCCCGTCCTACCCGGCGCGATCCGACCGTCCAGCCCGGGCGACCATGGCTCTGGCCTTGAATGTGTACTGCACTGCAGTGGATACCGATAGGACAATGCCCGCGTACATGAAGAACAGGCCGACGAGAACCCCCCGGCCACCGACCACGACCGTCGGCCAGTTCAAAATCATGAGCGAGAATCCCGACAGAAGCACCGCCGTGGTCATCTTGCCCATGTAGGTGACGGGCATTCTCAGACGGTAGTGCTCAAGACGCCAGGCGCCCCAGAGAAGATAGACATCGCGCGCCACGAGCAGGACCAGAACCCAAAGCGGCAACCGCTTCGCGATGTATAGACCGATCACCCCGGAGGCGATGAGGAGCCTGTCGACAAGCGGATCGATCGCCTTCCCGATGGCGGTCACAGTGCCGGTGCGCCGTGCGATCTGACCGTCGAGCCAGTCGGTCGACGCCGCCGTGGCGAAGAGCGCGAACGCCAGAACATCAGAACGGTCGGAGATGAGAGTAGAGAAGAAGATGGGGATAAGAACCAGTCTCAGGACCGTGATGATATTGGCAACGGTCCAGATATCGTGTCCGTGCTCTCCCGCGTCCTCGTGTTGCGAGATCTCCCTGCCGTCGTCTACCACCAGTCTCTCCTCTTGAAGAACACGAGCATCACGACCGTTATGACCAGCATAGCCGCAATGACCGCCGGGTAGGCGTATGTCATGCGCAGCTCAGGCATGTGCTGGAAGTTCATACCATATATACCCGTTATCAGCTGCAGCGGCAGGATGATCGCAGCGACGATCGTGAGCTGCTTCATGATCTGGTTCATGCGATTCGAAACCGCCGACAAGTAGACGTCCATCGCAGATGCCGCGACCTCTCGGTATGTGTCCACCGCATCTCCCACCTGGGTGAGATGGTCGGCCACGTCCTGGAAGTAGCGGTATGCCTCCTGGCTGACCAGCTCGGTCTCACGAGTCAGCGAACGCAGTCCGTCACGCTCGGGCGCGATGATCTTGTGAAGCGCCAGCAGCTCACGACGGCTTTCGTAGAGTTCCTGGAGGTGCCGCCGTTCGGCCCGCTCGATCATCCGGTCCTGCAGGTCTTCGAGACGGTCGCCGAGTGCATCAACCACAGGGAAGACCGCGTCAACGAGCCGGTCGACGATCGAATGGAACACCCACTCTTCACCCAGCGCCAGTTGTGCGCCGGCTTCTGCGGCCACTTCGTCAATCGCTTTGAGCGGCTCCCGGTGAACCGTCACGAGCCATCCTTCGCCGAGGAAGATGTCGACCTCACGCATCTCGAGCGCGCCCGGTCCGCCGGTAGCCGTCACCCACACGACAAACAAAGAGCCGTTGTCCCGCTCGATCTTGGGTCGTTGCGGGAAGTGGAGACAATCCTCCAGGGAAAGCGGATGAAGCCCGAAGACCTTGCCAACGCTGGCCAGAAGATGCTCATCGGGACCGAAGACATCGACCCATGTGCACGACGAGGGTGTCAGCTTCTCGAGCTCGTCGAGCCCTCCGATCGTGAGCTTTCCCGCGTCGAGCCGTCTCACGCTGACAGCCGCAGTCATCGTCGCCCCTCCCTCTCCCGCATCGGCCTCAGCATATCCTGCGCGGAGAGCTTGCGGAAGAAGGGAGCAGTGACCGCTGCGACTAGCAGCGTCCCGGTTCGCTCATCGCTCCGCACCCCTGTGCTTGCCGAGTTCTCGCAGCAGCGAATCAGCCGCGTCGCCGACTGTCGGCACCTTCTCCACGACGATCTGCCAGATTCGCGCGCGATCAATCGTGGCGTAGCCGTGCACGACGATATTGCGCGCCGAACGCATGCCGGGTGGGTCGAGTTCGGGGTGCGCCTCAACGTAGTCTCCGTGCCGATTGCGTAGTTGAGAAGCGATCTCGCCGAGCTGGATGATCCCGCGCTCGATCGCCCACGAGCCCGTGTGTGTGGTCATGAATGTCTCACGGTCCGTCTCAGCGACGAGACGACCCACGCCATCGACCGTGTCGCGCATGTCGTGCAGGAACTGCTCGATTGTGCGGTCCTGGCTCATCACAGGGGCACCGACTCTCTCTCAACGCTCTCCCGCACGTGGGGCTTCAGGCACTTGCGCTCACCGAGATCGACCTTCCGGCCGAGTGCTGCGCTCATCGCTTCCTCGATCACGGCAACAGCGAACAGGTCAAGACTCTCAGGTATGTCGGCCACAAGGTCCAGGTCGCTGTCAGGGGTGTCTGTCCCATGCGCGACCGAACCGAACACGACGACATGCTCAAGACCGTATTCCTCGGCAATCCTCGTGAGTTCGTCGCGATGGCGCTCCAAGAGCACCGAAGGTCGCTCAGGTGCAAGCGACACGGCCGGCTCACGCCCGAGGGCTGCGGCCGCGCGCGACAGTGTGGAGAGCGTCACGGACTCGTCAGCTGGGTCTAGAACGCGGGCGACAGTCGAGCGGCTGGTGTGCATGCGCCTCGCAAGTTCGGCGCGGCTCACACCGTCGCGCTCCATGACTGCGGTCAGCTCAGCGGCGTAGGCCGTCTTGGTCGCGGGCATCGGACCTGCTCCCTTCTGGTAGGGTGTCTCACATATGATACACCATCGATTCCCGCCGGTAGACGAAACGAGACACCCGAAGGTGCCCCGTCAAATCCGCTGGTCGGGCTTGGTGGACGCGTTTGTGACTGCTGCACTACCTCGGTAGATCCCACCCCACCGACATGACACGGCAGGTATCCTGTGTGCTGATGCAATGCAATGGTGTTGTTCGTGCACACAAACTCTGCGAGGATTGAGGTTCGCGCTCGTGGCATATCTGCTTGGATGTGAGAACGTCCACCTGGAATACCCGACGAAGAAGGTCTTCGACTCGGTCACGCTCGGCATCAATGAGGGCGACCGCATCGGCATCGTCGGCGGCAACGGCGATGGCAAGTCGACGCTCCTTTCGCTACTTGCGGGTTCGGTTGAGCCGGACGACGGCCGCATCATGCGGCGCCGCGGAACCACTGTACGTATGCTCGAGCAGACCGATTCCCTCGATCCGGAAGCGACTGTCTCCCATACGGTCGTCGGGGACGCGCCCGAGTACACATGGGCGTCAGATCCCCGGATCCGCAACATCATTCGCGGGCTCATCGCGGATATCCCCTGGGATGGCCGCATCGGCGAACTCTCCGGCGGGCAGCGGCGTCGCGTGGATCTTGCTCGCGTGCTGATTGCGGACTGCGATGTGCTCATGCTCGACGAGCCAACCAACCATCTCGATGTTCACGGTATCGCGTGGCTGGCCGACCACCTCAAGAACCGTTGGCCCAAGAAGTCAGGCGCGCTCCTCGTCGTCACGCATGACCGCTGGTTTCTCGATGAAGTCTGCTCAGGGATGTGGGAGGTGCGCGGCGGGCGGGTAGAGCAGTTCGAGGGCGGCTACTCAGCATATGTGCTCCAGCGCGTCGAACGCGCAGAGGCTGCGAGCACGGCCGAGCAGAAGCGCAAGAACCTCATGCGCAAGGAACTTGCGTGGCTCTCGCGCGGCTCTCGCGCCCGATCGACCAAGCCGAAGTTCCATATCGAAGCGGCGCGCGCTCTCATCGCTGACGAACCGCCCGTGCGCAACTCGGTCGAGCTGAAGCGGACGGCGATCTCTCGTTTGGGCAAGCAGGTTGTCGACCTTGTCGACGTAACCGAGTGCTTCGGCGACAAGACGGTCATCGACGACGTCACGTGGCTCATCGGCCCAGGAGACAGGTTCGGCATCCTGGGTGAGAATGGGTCGGGCAAGACAACGCTTCTGAATCTCATCCGGGGCTCGCTCGAGCCGACATCAGGTCATGTGAAGACCGGCAAGAGCGTCAAGTTCGCCGTCCTGTCGCAACACCTCGACGAGTTGAACGAGTTGGGAAGCTCCCGGGTCCGCGAGGTTCTCTCGCGATACAAGACGCGCTACGAGATCGATGGCAAGGAGTTGACCCCGGCCCAGCTGTTGGAGCGTCTCGGGTTCGGAGCTGCCCAGCTGTCCACGGCAGTATCTGATCTGTCCGGCGGAGAGAAGCGCCGTCTCCAGCTGATGCTCATCCTCTTGGACAGGCCGAACGTGCTGATCTTGGATGAGCCGGACAACGACCTGGATATCGACATGCTCGCGGTCGTGGAGAGTCTCCTGGACACGTGGCCCGGCACACTTCTCCTCATCACCCATGATCGCCACCTGATGGAACGCGTCACCGACGATCAGTTCGCCTTGGTTGACGGGAAGGTCCGCCATGTCCCAGGCGGCATCGACGAGTACCTGCGGCTTCTGGACGAGCGCCGCGACGCGAACGCGGAAGCCAAGCCCGAGAATCAGAAGCCGAAGGAAGGCGCGACCAGCCGGTCGATTGGCGAATCAGATGAGGAGCGCAAACAAGTCTTGTCGAGGGCGGACGAATACGGTCTGAAGAAGGAGCTCGCGTCTACCGAGCGCAAGTTGGAGACACTCGGCAGCAAGGCTGACGCAATTCGTGCAGAGATGAAGGTGACGGATTCTTCCGACTACGTCGCCTTGCTCGACGTCCAAGCACGGCTTCAGAGTGTCGAGCAGCAGGTCTCTGACCTCGAGGACGAATGGGTGGAACTGTCCGAGAAGCTCACCTGACGCGCACCTCAGAACCGCGACCCCGGACTTGCAGCCCATAGGGCATCTTGTGTCCGAGTAGTACCTGACAGCACGTGGAGGGTATATCCAATATCACCATGACCACTATGGATACCCCCACGAATCGCCCTGCCCAAGACGGCCCCGCCGCGTCCTTCGACGCAGGCTCGTCTTCGGTCTCCCCCCCGACGCCCGCGGAAACCGCTGCTGCGCCCCCTTCGCTCGGCCAGCAGCAGCACGCGAAGGGCCAGCAGATGGCCGCCGAGGCATCGTGGGAGCCCGAGGATGCTGTTTGGGCGGATGAGGCCGTCGAAAAGGAGGGCGAGGCGCTGTTCCGCTCCATCTACGAGCGCTCCGCTGTCGGCATCGCGCTGGTGGACCTCAAGGGGTGCATCTCCACGTGCAACCCTGCGCTCGCGAACATGCTCGACTACACCGTCGACGACCTTCTGGGGCGGGCGTTCACCGACCTCGCCCATCCGGAGGACGGCACGCTCGACCAGCAGCAGTTTGACGTACTCATAGCGGGGCAGGGCGACCACTACACGATCGAGAAGCGCTACGTTCGCCAGGATGGCTCGATCCTCTGGGGGCAAATGACGGCCTCTCTGATCTCAAGGGAACACAACATCCCACGGTTCGTCATTGGCATAGTCGAGGACGTCTCGGAGCGCCACCACGCCGAGGAAGCGATCCGGCAGCGCGACCTCGGTATCCGCGAGGCGTACAGCCAGGTCATCGCAGCAGTGACCGGGGGCAGGCTCGTGCTGATGGGGACGGATGAGATCGTCGCGGAACTGGGAGACGAGGTATGGAACGCGGGTACGATCGAGTCTGCCGCGGATCTGACCGACGCCCGCCACCGGTTGTGCGCAGTTCTGGAGGAGCGCTTCGGCGACCTCCCGAACGCGGACAGGCTCGTGCTCGCCGCCAGCGAGGCGACGGTGAACGCCTTCCAGCACGGAGGCAACGTGCGAATGCGGCTCCTCGAGAAGGACGGCCTGATCCAGGCCGAGGTGGTCGACGACGGTCCGGGAATCGACTTCTCGGACCTCCCGAAGGCGACACTCGTCCCCGGGTACTCGTGCACGATGTCCCTCGGCATGGGCTTCACGTTGATGCTCGCAGAGTGCGACCGCGTCCTACTCGCCACTGGGCCGTCAGGCACGGCCGTCGTCCTGGAGGCGCGACGGAGCGACGAGCGAGATTCACCGTAGGGATTTCGTGGGTCGGCGCTCACGAAGAAACCGGACACGCATCCACAGACGAATTCGGGGCACCCGAAGGTGCCCCGAATTCGTTCAATCGTCGCTCGTTCGAAAGACTCTCTCCAGGGAATCGCCTACCTGCGCTCTCTCACCCGTAGGTTGCGAGAACCGCCTCGGCACAGCGCATGCCATCCACCGCAGCAGACATGATGCCGCCCGCATAGCCGGCGCCCTCCCCGCAGGGATACACGCCCCGCAGATTCGACTGCAACGCGTCATCGCGCAGCACGCGCACCGGAGAAGACGAGCGCGTCTCCACCCCCGTGAGAAGCGCGTCCGCCGTCGCGAACCCGCGCATCCGGCGATCCAACATCGGCGCCGCCTCGCGCAGCGATGACACGGCGAAGTCCGGCAGGCACAGCGCAAGATCGGCGTACTCGACTCCGAGTGGATACGTTGGCTGCACACCACCCGCGGCCGAGGAAGCGACACCCTGCAGGAAGTCGCCCATCAGTTGAGCAGGAGCACGGAAGCCCCTTCCGCCGAGCTCGAACGCGGCGTGCTCCCAGCGCCGCTGGAAACGCACGCCCGCCAACGGGTGGTCGTCCCCGAAGTCCCCGGGCGAGACGCTCACCAGAAGGGCCGCATTCGCGTTCGTGCCCTCGCGGGCGAATCGGCTCATTCCGTTCGTGACGACGCCCCCAGCCTCGCTCGTCGCCGCCACCACAAGGCCGCCGGGACACATGCAAAACGTGTAGACCCCGCGACCGGAGGGCAGGTGGCATGAGAGCTTGTACTCCGCCGCACCGAGCGCGGGATGACCCGCCGAGGAGCCATACTGCGCGCGGTCCACCATGAGCTGATCGTGCTCGATCCGGACCCCGATCGAGAACGGCTTCTGTACGAGACGCGCACCGCGGCTGTGCAGCATGTCGAAGGTGTCGCGTGCGCTGTGGCCTGTCGCCAGGATGAGCGCCTCGGCCGCGAACTCCTCGCGTCCGCGATCACTCTGTGTCACAACGCCATGGAGCCTGTCATCTGAGTCGCGGATGAGGTCGGAGAGCCGCGTCCCGAAACGGACTTCACCGCCGAGCGACTCGATCTCCTCCCGCAGTCTCTTCACGACCCCGGTGAGGTGGTCAGTACCGATATGCGGTTTCGCCTGCCAGAGTATCTCCTCGGCCGCACCCGCACCGACGAGTCTCGTGAGCACGCTGCGGCATCGGGGGTCGTGTGTGTTGGTGGTGAGCTTGCCGTCGGAGAAGGTCCCCGCACCGCCTTCGCCGAACTGTATGTTCGAGTCCGGGTCGAGCGCGCCTTCGCGGATGAAAGTGTCCACCGCACGCACGCGCTCCCCCACCGCGGCACCGCGCTCGAGCACGAGCGGCCGCGCACCCGACCGCGCCAGAACGAGCGCCGCGAAGAGTCCCGCCGGGCCGGTGCCCACGACTACAGGACGCACCTGGGGGGCGATTGCGAGACTCGCGATGGCAGGCAGCGGCTCGGTGGTGGCAATGAACACGTCGTCGTCTCCGACGCAACGCACCACGGCCTCCTCGCCTTCGTCGATCGCGTCATCGAGCGTCACACCGAGCGATACCACGAAGTGGACGTTGCTCTTGCGACGGGCGTCGACAGAGCGCTTGAGCAGGCGTAGCGAAGCTATGCGGCCCTCGTCGATGCGCAGGCGTCTGGCGGCCGCGCCCTTCAGCACCTCTTGGGACGATGGACCGCCCGCGGACAGCGGGAGCGCCAAGTTCCTGATCTCTATCACTCGGAGGCCTTCGAGCTGACGTCGCGATCGGCGGCACGCGCCATGGCCGAACGAGCGGCGGCCTCGCCCGCTACGATGCCCGACGCCCAGGCCCAGTGCAGGTTCAAGCCACCGGAGCGACCATCGATGTCGAGCACCTCACCCGCCGCGAACAGCCCGTCCACGACACGCGAAGCCATCGCGTTCGGATCGAATCCCTCAACCGACGCGCCACCGCGGGTCACCTGCGCCTGCCTGGCATCACCCATGCCGAGGACTCCCAGTCGGAAGTCTTTGAGGAGCGCGGCCAGTCGGGCCACGGGCAACTTCTCGACCGGCGTGTCCCGACCGATTCCCGCGGCGCGCATGATTGCCCGTGCGACCCGGTCGTGGAGCATACCGGCGAAATACGTTTCCACGGTTCGCCAAGGAAGGTCCGCGGAGCGTTGCTCGATCATCGTCCGGAGCTCCGGCAGGGAGACGTCCGGGAAGAAATCGATCGAGATGGCGCATCCGTCTCCAAGGTAGCGAGAGAGGTCGAAGACCATGATCCCGCTCACTCCGTAGTCGCGGAACAGCAGCTCACCGCGTTCGGTCGCGACCGCATTGCCGCCGGTGTTGTCGTCATCGACACCAACGAGCAGCGTCGCGGCGCACCTCACGCGCACACCGGAGAGTCCGCGGATAGGCTCGGCTTCCGTCTTGATGGGTCCGAGCACGGGAACCCTCTCGATCATTCCGTGTCCCAAACCCGCAAGGAGCGAGCCACCGCCGCCGGTCGTAACGACCACGGCTTCCGCGCGAACCGTCTCGCCGTCTTGAGAGAGCACCTCGAAGCCGCCGGAGCCGGGTTCCTCGGAGATGCGCTCGACCTCGAATCCGCATCGCGTCTCCACGCCGAGGTGCGCGCACTCCAGCCGCAACGCGTCCAGCACAGAGCTGGCGGCGTTCGTCACGGGATAGACACGCCCTTCGTCATCGGCATGTGTGAGCAGGCCTATTTCGCCGAAGAAGGAGCAGATGGCCTCGCAGGGATACGCGCCGAGAACCGGCTCGACGAAGTCGGGATGGTTGTAGGCGGACGGCGATGCCGAGAGGTTCGAGAGGTTGCAGCGCCCGTTGCCGCTCTCCAGGATCTTTCTCCCCACGCGAGCGCCCGCCTCGAGAAGCATCACGCCGGCGCCAAGGCGCGCCGCAACTATGGCCGCCGAGAGCCCGGCCGCTCCCCCACCGATGATGAGCACTCTCGACTCTGGCATCGCGTCCCTGTTCTCTCTCCCGCGTACTCGCCTCTACGAACGGGTCCAGCGTGCCCACACACCGGCGCTCACCGGACGCACATCACTCGCGCCGGTCAACTTCATCTCGCCGGATGCGATGTCGCCGCCGTCCAACACGTCTCTTAGCAGAGTATCAAGTCGCCCCGACGTCACGCCCTGGGTATGCGACGTGAGAAGAACGAATGCAGGTTCCTCGGTCAGTAGCGCTTTGCATTGTCCCAGCGTAGCGGCGAGATCCCGATCGATTCTGTACTGCTCGCCCTTGGTGCCGCGTCCGAACGAGGGCGGGTCGAGCATGATCGCATCGTAGGCGCGACCACGACGGATCTCGCGATCCAGAAACTTGCCGACGTCCTCAACGATCCATCGTATGGGGGCCGCCTCCAATTGGTTCAAAACGGCGTTCTCTCGTGCGCGCGTGACCATTGATTTGGATGAGTCCACGTGGCACACCGAACAGCCCGCGCGCGCGGCGGCAAGCGTTGCGCCACCCGAGTACGCGAAGAGGTTGAGAACGTTCGCTCGTGGCCTGTCGGGCGACTTCAGGGTGTCGCCGATCCAATCCCACAGAAGGCGCGTCTCCGGGAACACGCCGAGGTGACCGGCAGGTGTGGGCTTGAGTCTCATTGCGATGTCGTTGATCGTGACGACCCAGCTTGAGGGCAGCTCGGCGTTGCCATACGTCTGCCATCCGCCATCCCGATCGAAGGAGGCGACAGCCCTCGCCCACAGCTCAGGCCCCTGTCGCTCCCAGAGGGCCTGGCCACATGGACGCGACAGAACCACATCGCCAAAGCGTTCGAGCTTGCGCCCGGCGCCACTATCCAGCAACTTGTATTCGTTGTGCATCGTGTGTCGCGTGCCCATCGTAGATGACAGTCCAGGGATGCTTGCACCAGGATAGCGCTCGCGATGTCCGCCTGACGCGCTTGCTCGATGTCAACCGCCTCACCAGCAATCCCGCAGCAGAACGAAACAGGGCACCCGAAGGTGCCCTCAGACTGCTGACAAACCCCCGCTGGTCTCACGACTCGCGGGGGTTTCGTCGTTTCTCCCGCCGGAGACGGTTTCCAACGAGAGTACTGGCAAATACTGGGAATGTGTGCTAGACTATCATCGACGGTCGGGACTGCCGGGAGGGGCTTCGATGTTCTCTGAGAACACGAACCGCCAGACGAAGGCCGAGTTCGTCACCACCGAGGAGCTGATGCCTGCCAACCACCTGCTCCGAAAGCTCGACGCGGTCATCGACTTCTCCTTCATCAACGAGATCTGCCGCCCCTACTACTGTGCCGACAACGGCCGTCCGGCCATCGAGCCGGAGATTCTCTTCAAAATGCTCTTCATCGGCTACCTCTTCGGGATCAGGAGCGAGCGCCGGCTCGTCTCCGAGGTCCAGGTCAACGTCGCCTACCGATGGTTCCTGGGATACGGACTGACCGATTCGATCCCGGATGCTTCCGTGATCTGGCAGAACAGAAGACGCAGGTTCTCCGGCACCGAGGTGGCCCAGAGCATCTTCGACGAGATCGTGCGGCAAGCCATCGATGCGGGCCTCGTCGGGGGTGAGGTCCTGTTCTCCGACTCCACACACCTCAAAGCCAACGCCAACAAGCGCCGGTTCACCGAAGCCGAAGTCACCTTGAGCACGGCGAACTACTTGGGCGACCTCGACGCCGACGTCGACGAGGATCGGGAGTGCCACGGCAAGAAGCCCCTGGACCGTGACCGCGACGATCCTCCACCTCCGGCACGAACCATCAAGCGCTCTGTCACCGACCCCGACAGCGGCTTCATGCACAGAGACGGCAAGCCGAGGGGCTTCTTCTACTTGGATCACCGTACCGTGGATTCGCGCGCCAGCATCATCACCGACGCGTTCGTGACTCCGGGAAACGTCAACGACACCGTGCCCTACATCGAGCGTCTCACCACCCAGATCGCCAAGTTCGGCTTCTCCGTGAGTGCGGTCGGACTCGATGCGGGCTACAACACCACCGGGATCTGCAGACAGCTTCAGAAGCTGGGCATACAGGGCGCACTGGGACGAAGACGGGGGTGTTACGCCAAGGACCGCTGGGGCAAACACCGCTACGAGTTCTACCCCGGCGAGGACGCCTACGTGTGCCCCGAGGGCTTTGCGCTTCACTACGTCACCACCGATCGGAAGGGCTACCGGCACTACCGGGGGCAGAGGGAACGCTGCGAGTGCTGCGCGCAGAAAGGGAAGTGCCTCTCACCCGCCCAGCGGGTCAAGACCATCCATCGTCACATCTGGGAAGACGACAAGGACAGGTGCCGCGACTTCACGCGCACCGAGGAAGGCAGGGAGATCTACGCGAGGCGAAAGGAGACGGTCGAGCGCAGTTTCGCGGATTCGAAGGAACTCCACGGCTTGAGATACGCCAGGATGCGGGGGGTCGCGAGGGTCATGGAGCAGTGCCTGCTCACCGCTGCGGCGCAGAACATGAAGAAGATGGCTCTAACGCTCACCAGGGCGTGAAAGCCCACCTCTGAACCTGTTCGGACCGACGATCCACGCCGATCGACTGACCGAAACGCTCCAAAGAACGACGAAACCCCCGCGAGTCGTGAGACCGGCGGGGGTTTGTCAGCAGTCTGAGGGCACCCGAAGGTGCCCTGCATTGGCTCTGGTCGGACTTGCTGGACACGCTTGTTACCGCCGCGCAAGCTGATGGAACATCTTCCGGACAGAGTACCTAGCGCGAATCCTTCACGGCGGACGAGCCGCCAGCCGAGCCCTCGCACTCCGACAGTAGGAGCCCTTCGGCGACCTCCTGTTGCTCAAGCAGGAGCGCGACCGCCTCGGAGTCCGAGTCGCTCACCAAGCGTTTGGCACGAGCGCTGGACTCCGAAAGCACATGCCTGGCTTTCTCCTGTGCGGCGATGAGTACTTGCCTGCTTTCCACGCTCACCCGCTCGCCCCCTACGATCAAATTACGTGTCCCAAGCAGGCAGATTCCCGCCAGCGAGCGCAGGACACGCCTTACTTGCGGGCCGCACACCAAGTTCCAGAACACCTACTACTGAGCGACGCTGTCATCCTTCGACTCGACACGCTCGACGGTCTCAGACTGCTGGCGCGGGTTCACAGCACGAATCAGCGCTACCAGACCCCAGGCGACCAGGGCGTAGACGGCGATGGCGACGAGCGCGCTCCATTCGAATACGGCTCCGCCGGCCTTCTGCGTGTTGAAGATTGCGATGAATGGCGCCATGAAGACCCCGGACACGCCGTAGATCATCTTCACGAACCCGGCCTCGGCGTTGGCGCCGAGCAGCATGAGAACGAAGCGGATCCCAATGAACACCTCGATCACACCGAAGACGAACATGATGACACGCGACACGACGACTTCCACCGGTGCACGCACTTCCGTGTGGACTTGACTGTGACGATCGCTCGACACTGCCCTTGCGTTGGCCATTGCAGTTCACTCTCCTTCGTCTGCCAGGAAGCCCACATCCCGGCCGCCTGCTGCGGCTCACCCAGGCTGGGCTTCCCGGTCGTCTATGAGCGACGACCCGTTATGAGGTTATACACGAGCACGATCAGTGCGATGACCAGCAGCGTGTGGATGAGCCCGCCGCCGATGTGGAAGCTGAAGCCCAGAAGCCAGAGCACTACCAAGATGACGAAGATGGTCCACAGCACTTCTATCGCCTCCTCGAGACGAAATCGTTATCTACAGACGCCGAGGGCCGCTGAGCCCGTCTGCTCGAGGCCCCGCTAATTCTCGCCTCCCTCACGCTGCCGAACGTTCGCGGTCAGTGTGACGATGCGATCCGCCGTTTCCGGAGACATGGAGTACTTGAATATGCCCGCGTCTACGAACTGCCTGGCCTCGAATGGCCAGCTGCTCATGGCGTACCGGCCCCGAACGCGCTTCTCGAAGGGGCCGAGCGAAGCGACCACTTGGCGAGCCGTCAGGCCGGAGGCCATGGCGATGTCGTTGGTCGTAACCCATCCGGGCGACGACTCGGCTACAACGAGCAGGATTCGCCTCATCGCGGATGATGACTCAATGAACATTCGATCTATCAGCGGTTGGGTCCAGACCTCCGAGCGACTGTCCCCCGCAGCCTGGCGCTCGGGCAACGGTCTAAACGACTCGCGTGAGAGAAGCTCGTAGACTTCTTGGACGCGATCGACGGGTACTGGGACACTCACGAACTCAGGCATTGGCCTCACCTCTTTCACCTTCGCTATGTCTTGCTTACCCGTAGTTATCTATTGCTAACTACCGTTAGCGGTATGCTCTGCGTGGCTGGAAGACATTCTCGCAGGCAAACGAAACGAGGCATCCCGTAGGGTGCCTCGAAATGCGCTGGTCGGACTTGCTGGACGCGTTTGTAACCGCGGCGGGGGGCTAGTTCGTGCCTTTCCCAGGTGCAGCCCACGGTGAAGTCCAATCTCACGCGCATCCATTGCGAGTCAGGCGAGCCAACGCGTGCAGCTTGTCTCTGGCAAGGTCGACTTCGAGGATCAGGGTCAGGCCAGACTGACGGCCAGCATGGCCAGGTCGTCCTCCAACCGCCCGCCTGAGAAGGCGGTGACTACCTGCGAAACACGATCGCATGCCTCCTGCCCGGACGGACTGTCCTCTACCAGTTCGGCGAGCCGATTCTCTCCGAACATCTCTCCGTCGTTGCGGGCTTCGTACGCCCCGTCCGTGTACAGGAACAGGTAGTCGCCCCGATCGAGCGTCTCCTCTGCCTGAACGTAGTCGAATCCCGGAAGACCGCCCAGCAGCGGCGACTGCACCGCCAAGCGAACGAGTTCACCACTCCGTCGACGCAAGAAGGCAGGCGGATGCCCAGCACTGCAGTAGGT
>JAUXNU010000159.1 GCA_030682655.1 Actinomycetota bacterium
CTCCGCTCGACGACCACCGAGGACACCCCTCGTGTCGAGGTCCGTCGCTTCACGAACGGGTTCATGCACGGCAAGTGCTTCGTGTTGGAGGTACCAGTTGGTAAGGGCGTGCTCGCCGGATCGAGCAACTTCACGTACGCGGGTCTAGCGGAGAACCGTGAACTGAACCTCGGCCAGTACGAGCCCGACACGGTCGACACCGTCTTGGAGTGGTTCGACGAACTATGGGAACAGTCGGAGGCCTACGACCTGGCTGCTCTTTACGAGGCCCGCTGGCAGCCGCACGACCCGCGGCTCATCTTCTACCGGATGCTGTGGGAACTCTACGGAGCGGACGTGCTGCGGGAGATGGAGGAGCGCGACGTTTCGGACTTGGACCTGACCGACTTCCAGCGAGATGGCGTCTGGCGTGCCCGCCGCATCCTGGAGTCGCTATCGGGCGTGGTGGTCGCTGACGAGGTCGGTCTCGGCAAGACCTACATCGCGGCCGAGATCATCCACGAGGCGGCCATCAAGAACCGTCAGAAGGTCCTCGTGGTGGTGCCGGCCGCGCTTCGCAAGACGTGGAGGGACTTCCTCGCGCTTCCGAACATCAACCTGCCTGCGGACGTGGTGTCCTACGACGAACTCGTGATAGACCAGGACTCCGCTGGAACCTCGCGCTCGCGGCTTCAGGACCTCGATGCCTACGCGGTGGTCATCGTCGATGAGGCGCACGCGCTCAGAAATCCGTCGACGGCCCGCGCTGACGCGATGCGGGCCCTGCTTGAGGGCGAGTCGCCCAAGAAGTTGGTTCTGATGACCGCGACTCCCGTCAACAATAGCCTCTCGGACATCTACACGCTCCTCAGCTATTTCGTGACGAACGACGCTGCCTTTTCCGACAGCGGGATCCTCAGTATCAAGGGCTACTTCGACGCAGCCCAGTCGCGGAACCCGGAGGACCTTTCGCCCGAGCACCTCTTCGACGTGATGGATAAGATCGCCGTGCGTCGCACTCGCGAG
>JAUXNU010000160.1 GCA_030682655.1 Actinomycetota bacterium
GGGATCGCCGCACCGTTCGACTGGAAGTTCACCCGCGACGACCTCGCCGAACTCATGGCGAAGCTATCGGATACGGCGGTGCGGGCCGCGGCGTGAGGAGGGACGGTTACGTGAGCGAACTTACGGTTTGGAGTACTAGCCGTAGATTCTTGCCTACGGTCTTGAGTAATGGAGCGGGCACGCTGTGTTCGGCGGCCAGGTCGTTCCATCGCGACACATGCTCTGTTGTCTCGTCGATTGTCCGATCGATTGTCCGCTTGCTGAATAGGGGGCTCAACTTCTCAAGGCTATAGAAGTCTTCTCGCACGAAGTCGTCTCGCTTCCCATTGAGCTTCATCCAGTGGCTGCTTACCCAATGGCTTCCAGGCCGGTAGCTGTAGGCCAAGTCGTAGGCAGGAGCCAATCGCCAATCGTCTTTGTCATCGAGCATGAATGCGATGTTCTTTGAATGATCGTCATGATTGCGGGCAACAATATTGAACACCAAGCGTTTGAGTATCTGCATTGCAGCATCGGAGCCCAGTCCCAGCTCTCTGGCGGTAGCGAACAGCTCGGCGTAGGAGTACGAGCCTGCTTGTCTGTAGCTGATGTGCGCGAGACCATTCAGTGTTTGTACATGGCGCTTCTCATTGCCATCTCTATCGAAGCGCTGGGTAATGAAGTGGCGTCGATCACCTTCATTGAGCAGGCGGCAAGGCATCATGTCTATCCCACAGGCGGTCGCCATCAGGTGATACACATACTCCATTGCTCCATAGCCCATCGGATCGCCAAAGGCTTCCTTGTCCCTGATGCGTTCGCTGACGCCGTCGAACTTCATGATGAAATGAGTGAACCCATCCGGCACGTCTGCTTGCCCTGATCGCACTTGGGTGAAGTCATCGTTGAACGCGAGGACCGCTTTCGGCCGAGCACCGCCTGCACTCACACCCACAGACAACAGCGCTAGCATGGCTTCCTCATCCTGTTGGCCCTGTTCGCCCAGGTGAACCCGGAACTGCGCTCGTTTATCCAGGATTTCCTGGGCAACAGAGACCAAAGACTCAATCTCAATAGGCTGTGAAGTGTTCAAGCCCTTTCTTCGGGCAGCGGGGTGATAAGTCAGTGCCCCCATGCCACGCTGTCCTGTGTACTTGAGGCGCTCTATTGGTGTGACGTCAGCTGTCGACCTGCCCTGGTTGGCCATCCAGGCGTCCAGCACAGCATTGCCGAAATCATCGGGCAAAGAGTCCGCTATCATTCCAGGCAACCCATGGAACACTTCTGGATCAGCTTCTGGAAATGAATATATGCTCCGAGACAGAGGCATCTTCAGGGGCGATAGCTCCACGCCTGTTCTGACAAAGCGAGGGTCGAACTCGAACGAACCGACACCCGTCTCGGTATCGAAACTGACAGCGCCGACATCCTGCTCTCTGTATTTCACGCTGGCGACATCCATCACCACGAGGGTCTATCCTCCTTGGTTCGAGCCGCCTTCTTCTTTGTCTTCGATGCCCGCTGCCGTTCTTGACCTTTGAGTTTCGCCAACTGTATGGGTGATATCTCTTGCACGGGCAGAAACACATTCAGTTGGTTCACCATGTCCATTGAGACCAGTATGGCGACCAGATTCTCCAGCTGAACTCTTCCCTTCTCAGCGTTGAGAACAGTCCTTCTACTCAGGCCCGCACGAGATGCCACCTCAGCTTGAGTCAGATCAGCATTGAGCCTCGCTTGCTTGAGCCTATTGCCTAGTTCCTCGGCTATGGCAACTGGAGTCATCTTCTCAAGTCCCATAATGTTATCCATTCTGCACATTGAGTGGATATTGGGCTCGTAACGTGAGCGCATGTGTACATTGTAACCGATACATATTGCAGTGCAAACCTCAGGATGCACGATTTGCAGCATCAAGCGCACTGCTTGCATTTCACGTGCGCCGCCCAAGTGCGCTTTGCGATGCATAATCAAGTCGCACAGCTAGCGGATGATCGCCCACTTGAAGTTTGTCGTTGAACAACATGCGGAGTGCTACGTTGCGTATCCCCTAGGGATGCGCGGCTCGGGTTCGAGGTGGTGCTCGACGCTCTCCGACGAATCGAGCTGCAGGCAACCTGATACAGAATGCCCGTACGTATTGACAATCGCGCTGTCACAAATGACACTCAAAATGTCTCCAGAAGACAGGATGAGTGATTGAAGTGACAGCAAGCCGTGACATATCGCCCGCGCTGGCTCCCTTGGTGCAGCATCTGGAATTGGAGCAGCCGAGAGTGGTGAGCACCTCGGACTTGGCCGCGTACGCTGCTGAAGCTGGCCTTGACTGGCCCGTGCCGCTCATCGTCCGTCGTCTTCGCGACCGCGGATGGCTGCTCGATCTCACCACGCGCGGTGTGTGGGAGTTCGCACCCGGCGCACGCGCGGGGGCCTTTGGTGCCGGCGACCCGCTCATCGAACTGAGGGCAACGCTCCGGCGCGACCCCTCAGCACCGTATGCTGTGGCCGCTGAGTCCTCGGCATACCTGCTTGGCCTGTCGAGCAGGCGTCCGCAGCAGGATGTCATTTGCACGGTTGAGGGCGTCAGACCGCCTCAGGCTCTCGCCTCGTTCAGGGTGGTCAGGTGGGCGGCGGCGAGCCCGTTTGCTGTCAAAGACGGCCTGCCGACGTGGTCCGTGGAGACGCTCATCGCGTTCATGACCTCGAAACCGGGCGGTTATCGTGACTGGCCGAACGTGGGCGAGTGGATCGTCCAGGCCGCAGCGGACGTCTCGGTCGGCGTATTGATGGGCGAGCTCCAAGGTCAGGCGAGAAGCGCATGGGCGCGGGCGGCGTACCTGCTGGAGGAAGGGAAGAGGCCCGACCTCGCAGCCGATCTCCTCGAGGCCGCGCCACCGGGAAGTGGGCCGTACTACCTTGGCGCGCGGGAGGCGCCGGGAAGGTACAACTCCACGTACGGGGTCGTCGACTCGACCGGAATGAGCGTCGGGGGCGAGTGATCACCGAGGGACATCTCGTACGCCATTTCCAGGGGCGCAAGGGTGGACGCGGTCCGGCGATCATAGACATCGCCCAGGATCATCTGCTCGGCGAACGCGATGAGCTTGGCTGCTCAAGGGTGGACTCACACAGGTCGGGGCCGTGCGTCGCCCGCAATCGAAGCTGGGGTCGGGCCCTGAGACCCTGCGCCCCTTCTTGGACAGCCGGGCGAAGTCCGCGGAGCTGTGAGTCGTCTATCCGAGCGTCTTGCGCACGTCCTTCATGAGCACCATGAGATGCAGTGGATCCGTCGGAGAAGCTTCGAAACCGTACCTGAGATAGAACGCCGTCACTGTCTCGTGAATGGCGTTCACCAGGACGACCCGCGCGCCGATGGTCTCTGCGGCGGCTGCCGCCTTGCGCAGCGCCTCGATCAACAACGCCTCTCCGATTCCTCGGCCTTGCTCGCCCCGATCGACGGCCAGTCGGCCGATGAGTATTCCCGGAATAGCCTGGGCGCCCTGGCCTTTCGCGGCTCGTGCGCTGGCACCCTGCGGTTCAATACTCGCCGCGGCCACGCTGAAGTATCCGACAACGCGGTTCTGCCGGGCTACAACGTATGTGCGTGACTTGTCGGCTTGTTGGTCCGAAAGGGCGCGCTTGATCAGGAACTCGTTGAGAGAGTCGGCGCCGCAGTCGAACTGGCTTGCGTCGTGATCGGGACCGAGTGGCTCGGGACCGAACAGCTGATCATCGCTCACTGAACGGACTCGGCTTCGACGCCGCGGCCTTCAGCTCGGAGATCTCACGGGCGGGTCGATCGAGCTCGGCGACAAACGCACCCCAAGCATCGGGCGGGAGTACGAAACGCGTCTGCTCGGAGAGCACGTCCTCGGCAGAGCGCAGCGCGGCCTGCATCACGAACTGACTCGTGCTCACACGAGAGGCGCGAGCGGCCCGCTCGACGAACTCCTTTTCCTCACCGCGAGCGCGAATGTTGAGACGCTCGCTTTTCTTTGTCACCTCTGCCACTGGCGCAACTCGATTCAATCAGATCGCTCCCTGCTGTCGCGATGTACGTACATTGTACCCACACCGTCCCCCGGCGTCGACCTAATCTCACCATCGTTCACGGTGCGGCCTGTCGTCATGATAGAACATATGTTCGTATATGCAAGACATCGGAGGCCTTGACTTCTCGGCCATTCCGGCGGTATGAACAAATGGTATGAATCCAACGCCCGGGGAGTCGCCATGCCCAAACGGAAGGTCGCGGTCGCGCTGTCGGACTGGCTCCTCGACGAGCTGGACGACGCTGCCGGGCGGGCGCATCGGAGTCGCAGCGCGCTCGTGGAAGAAGCGGTCGCCGACTACGTCGTCCGGCGCCGCACCCACGAGGCGGACGCCGCGTTTCGCGCGGGGGCAACGCTGGCCCTCGAGGACATGGAACGGTTCGCCTCGGAATACGAGGCAGATCCCGGCGCTGCCATTGAGCCATCGAGCCTGGAGAAGCTGCGCGCCTTGCGTGCCGAGGGGCGCGGAGTGGGCGAGTGAGCGTACCGGTTTGCGTTGTCGACGCGTCGGTCGGCGTGAAGTGGTTCCGCAACGAGCCGGGTTCGGCCGAGGCCCGAGAACTCGTGTCGCGCCATATCCTCGGCGAGATCGTCATCGCGGTCGACGCGCTGTTTGCCTGCGAGGTCCTGCGGGTCGCGTCGAGAAACGCGAACGCGGGGGACGTCCCGCGGGTGTGGAAGGACCTCGAGGCGCTTGAGTTGGTGACGGTCCCCCTTGGCGGCGAGCTGGTCGAGGCTGCGGCCGACGTGCGCGAGAAGTTCGGGTGCACGCTCTACGACGGTTTCTCGGCAGGGCTGGCCGATCTGCTCGACGCCCCGCTCTACTCGGCCGACGCGCGAGTGCACGGGCGATACCCGCGGGTGCGGATGGTGGGGGCGTAGGGGCCGGCAGATATTGCCGACAGCGTCGACAATATCGGGCGGGAGCATCGTGAAACAGGTGAAACGGTGTTGTGATAGACTGCGAATACATAAAGAGATAGGTATTGGGAGTCACCATGAACACCAAGACGTCATCGACACTTCGATACCTCGAGTCTCACGAGGTCTTCACTCTCGATGAGTTCCTGGCTGAGGTCGACCCCACTGTGGCGGAACGAACACGCTATCAGAATCTCCAGAACGCGGTGGCGCGAGAACAGGCCTACCGCCTGAAGAGGGGGTTGTACGCATCTAACCTTGGCGTGTACCGGGACCGGGTGCCCAACGTTCATCTCGTTGCTGCGAAGGCGGCGCCGGATGCCGTGCTTTCACATCACTCGGCTCTGGAAGCACACGGTGTTGCGCATACGCCGCTGCGTACCGTGTACTTCGCATCCGCGTTCAAGGTGAGTGGCTTTCAGGTACGAGGCTACCGGTTTCGCCGAGTTGCTTCTCCCGCGGTGTCAGACCCGGACGCTAGGCTTGACGAGTTCGTGACACGACTGAGGGCGGGGGAGGCCATCGTGAGTGCGACCACCAAAGAGCGGACGCTGGTCGACTGCGTGCACAATCTGCGTCTCGCGGGAGGACTCGAGGAACTGCTGCGCAGTCTCGGCGGCTTCACATCGATGTCGGCGACGCTCGTAGCGCGCTACGTCGACCTGCTGTCTTCACCGACTCTGACGGCTCGAGCGGGTTGGGTGCTGGAGCTCTTCGCGGATCGTTGGCACGTCGACGTGTCTGTGCTGAATCGTATGCAGGAGTCAGTTGGTCGGGGCACCTATCGGCTGCTCCCGAGCGCAATGGATCAGGAGTTTGTGTCCCGGTGGCGACTTTACGTGCCTGCCGACCTTCCGATAGACGAGTGGGTGCGAGGATGACGCGACCGATTCTCACGCTACCCATCGGCTTCGCACCTGCGGTTGTCGACAAGGTCGAGCGGATGCTGGAGGTGCTTTCGGCGCTCCGGGACGATCCGGTCTTGCGCGACGAGTTCGTGCTCCATGGCGGCACTGCCCTGAACATCTTCCATGCGCGTGCGCCGCGGCTCTCCGTTGATATCGACCTCATGTTCGTGGGGGCGATCGATGTGGGGAGAATGCAGGCCAAGCGGCCGGAGATCGATGGCCGATTCCGTGACGTAGTGAGTGCACTCGGGTATGCCGTCCAAGCGACGAACGATGAACACAGCGGTCAGACGTATCGCGTCAAATACCCTGGCGACTACCTCAAGGTCGACATCAGCTACCTTGGCCGCGTCGCCCTGCTCGAGCCCGAACTCCGTGTGTGCGGTTTCGCGGACCCCCAGATGGTCTTCCCCGTGCTGCGACTTGAGGAGCTGGCTGCCGGCAAGGTGAAGGCGATGATGGCGCGGATGGCCGCGCGGGACCTGTATGACCTATTTCGGTTGTCCAGCTCTCGCCCGCGCCTGTTCGATGACCCGCTCGCCCGCGCACTCGCGATTAGGGCACTGTGTGCGGCGGATCCGTTTCCATTCCTAAGGGATCCGGTTGTCGCAGTCGAGAGATTCCGCGACCAATCACCCGAGTTCACGGAGCCGCTCCTCGCGACGCTGCCAGCTGACGAGGCTCTGGACTACGGAGCGATGCTGGATGCGATCGTTCACTGGCTGACACCGCTGAGTTCGCTGTCCAGCGCAGAGGCGACGTTCATGGAGCACCTGGAGAAGCGCGCGGAGTACCACCCCGAGCTGCTCTTTGATGACTGGCCGACGGTACTCGAGCGCGCCGCTGTCGATCCGGTGATGGCGTGGAAGACCTTGAACCTTCAGAAGTGGTTGACTGACTCGGCGGGCCTCGACCGGCGCGGGCTGGTGAAGCGTCCGCGAGAGGAGCGCAACGCGATCATCCGCACGCAAGCCGAGTCCGTCGCCGACGAGTACAACCGCCAAATCGACCACGAATGGCTCGATGCCGACTTGGGGGAGCGGGACAACGCTGATGAATGAATCCCGACCGCGACGGAGCGAAGTCTGGTGGGTCGACCTTGTTGCGGCCCACCTGGGAAGGCGGGGTGGTTTGAAGCGCTCGTGCGACCTGCAAACGCCAAGATGCTTGTGCAAAGTAACAGCCAGCGGTATATTACACAAGTGAAATGGACAGTCTAGCCACTCAAAGGCCTGGAGAAGACGTCTCGACGTTCGTCGAGGAGCTTCAGGCAGCGGGCACGTACACGTTCTCCTTCGAGGACGTGCAGGCGATGCGCTCCGCGTCGGAGGTGGCAACCATGGCCGCGCTCAGGCGTCTCAAGCGGCGCGGTCGGATCGTGGTGCCTCGGCGCGGCTTCTATGTCATCGTGCCCACGGAGTACCGCGCGGCAGGATCACCGCCGCCCTCGTGGTTTGTCGACGATCTCATGAGCTTCCTTGGCCAGCCGTACTATGTGGGCCTGTTGTCCGCGGCTGCGCTCCATGGCGCTTCGCATCAGCAGCCGATGGCCTTCCAGGTGATCACCGATCGACCGACGCGCGACGGTGTCGCCGGCCGCGCGAGGATCGAGTTCCACATGAGTGGCTCCGTCGGTGATACGCCAGCGGCACGGGTTCGGACGGAGACGGGGACGATGCTCGTTTCGTCTCCGGAGGCCACGGCCTTCGACCTCGTTCGGTTTCCCGGCGCGGCCGGTGGCTGGAGTGGCATCGCCATGGTGCTGCAGGAACTCTCCGAGCGACTTGCACCCGACGCGCTCCAGGCTGCAGCCGCCTCACACAAGACCCCGGACATCCAGCGCCTGGGCTACGTGCTCGACCAGGTCGGGCAACCGCGTCTCGCCGAGCCCCTGCTGAGAGTCCTCGCATCGAGACGATACCGGCCTGTGGCTCTGGCGTCCGATGCCTCGGTGACCGGCAAGGTCGCCGAAAGCCCGTGGCGCGTGATCCCGAATGTCGACGTGGAGCTCGATCTGTGATTCCTCGGGCGCAACTGCATGGCGCACAGCGGCTGTGTGATTCCAAGACAAGCCTCTGAGCAGCAAGATCTCCCTTGACCTCACAGATTGTGATGTCAAGTTGCACTCTGTCTTGTGCTGACTAGTATTGACCGCGTCGGGGAGTCGTTCTACTATAACCTTAGTCAAGCGACTAAGGAGTTGAGTCATATGACTTCGCAGAAAGCACACACGTCAATCTCGGTGAGTGAACTCGCCGGGCAGCTCAGTTCGGTCCTCGACGATGTCGAGGCCGGCACCACCGTGACTATCACGCGCCGCGGGAAGCCAGTTGCGACTCTCGGAAGTGCCGGTGACTCCGCGGCCGCGCGCGTCACCGAACCGCCCATGACGCATGAGGACCCGGTCGCCTACGCGACTGCGACGAAGGACCCTCGGAGATTCGAGCCGCCGACTCCTCTGGCACGCCTCCTTGGCACGGGTGCGATGCGGGCCGTGCTGTCGGTCTTCCTGCAGGATCCGGCGGCGAGCCTCTACCAGCGCGAGATAGCGCGCAGGGCAGACGTCGGGCTGCGCTCGGCACAGATCGCGCTCGATCGCTTGGAGGGCCTGGGGCTCATCGCGTCCGAACGCAACGGCAATCGACGCTACTACTCCGCGGTGCGCACCGATCGCTTCGAGGACCTGCGGTCACTGATGTCACGCGAGATGGGGATCGCCGAGGTCATCGCACGGCACCTCTCGGGGCTGAGGCAGCCGATCGCACGGGCTCTCATCTTTGGCTCCGCCGCGTCCGGTGAGGACATGATAGGCAGCGACATCGATCTGCTCGTCGTTGGCGAGGTATCCGACGATGCGCTCGTCGAGCCGATCGCTGCGGCGCAGCGCGAGCTTGGCCGTGAGGTCGACGTCGTCTCCTACCGGCCCGACGAGTTCGCGAAGAAGCGCGACGAGGGCAACCACTTCGTGCAGTCGGTGCTCGCCGGTCCGCGAATAGTTGTGATCGGCGGTTCCGATGACGCCTGACGCACTCGAGCCCCGCGCGACGTCGCCTCAGGAGATCGCCGATCTGCTGGAGCGCTTCGAGGTTGCCATGAGCGACGCGCGCGTCCTCGGCCAGAGTGCGGACGGCCGCTACATGCACGCATACACCGCCGGCTTCTTGCTGGCGAAGGTAGTGATCAGGGCATCTGGGGTGCGCGCGAAAGGCGGCGAGAACCATCTGGACACCCTGCGCGCGGTTCCGTTCTACATGGGCTCGGGCGTGCAGCCGAGCGTGGACGCTCTCGATGCCGCTCGCAAACGGCGCAACTCCACGCAATACGACGCTGCCGGACTCGTGGATGACGACGACGTGCAGGCACTCCTTGGCAGGGTGGAGCAGTTCGAGGTGCTCATGCGCGGGTGGCTCGCGGAGAAGCACGCGGAGCTCCTCGGCTGACTCTGCGACGCGCGAGCGCACGGGCGACACCCGCAGGTGCGGATTGTGGCGGGCCGGGCATAATCCCCTCACACGCTGTATCTCCCGCGCGCGCGGACACGCCTGAGGGGGCGTCTCACATGTTCGACACCACCACAATCACCATCCCCATCGGTCCCGTCGGCCTCGAGGGTGACCTCATCGTTCCGGACACCGCGACCGGCATCGTCGTCTTCGCGCACGGAAGCGGCTCATCGCGCATGAGCCCGCGCAACCGGCGCGTCGCGGACGCCTTGCGCGCGTCGGAGCGCTTCGGCACGCTGCTCTTCGACCTGCTCACGTCGGAGGAAGACGCCAACTACGAGACCCGCTTCAACATCGGGCTGCTCGCCGGTCGGCTCGAAGCCGCCACGGAGTGGGTGCGCTCCCAGGAAGCCACGCGCGATCTCGCGGTCGGCTATTTCGGAGCAAGCACCGGGGCGGCTGCCGCACTCGTCTCGGCCTCGACGCGCTCTGACATCGCGGTGGTCGTCAGCCGGGGTGGCAGGCCGGACCTCGCAGGCCCGGCACTGCGCGGCGTCACCGCGCCGACGCTGCTGATCGTCGGAGGGGCGGACACGCAAGTCCTTGGCATGAATCGTCAGGCGATGCTTCAGATGCCGCGCACCGTCGAGCTGCAGATCGTGCCGGGGGCGACGCATCTGTTCGAGGAGTCGGGAGCGCTCGACCAGGTCGCGGCCCTTGCACGCGGCTGGTTCGAGACCTGGATGCCGTAGCGCTGAGACGAGTAGTCGCGCCGCATAAAACAAGCCTCTGAGCAGCAAGATCTCACCGACGATGTGCTCGTCGAACCGATCGCGGCGCCGCAGCGCGAGCTCGGCCGTGAAATCGGCGTCGTCTCCTACCGGTCCGACGAGTCTGCGAAGAAGCGGGACGAAGGCAACCACTTCGTGCAATCGGTGCTCGCCGGTCCGCACATCGATGTGATTGGCGGTTCCGATGACGCCTGACGCGCTCGAGGCTTGCGCGACGTCGCCTCAGCATCCGGCGCTCCTCGGCTGACACGAACCCACTTGCCCTCCTCGGCCAATATGACCATAATACTGGTCATGTCTGAGACACGCTCACTTGCCGATGTCAAAGCGCACCTCTCCGAGATCGTCGATCTCGTGGAGGGCCAGCACGAGCGCGTGGTGATCACCCGCCACGGCCGGCCCGTCGCCGTGATCCTGAGCCCGGGCGACCTCGCGAGTCTCGAGGAGACGCTCGACATCCTCTCCACGCCCGGTGCGCTCGACGAGATTCGCGCTGCCGAGGGCGAGATCGACCGCGGCGAGTACCTCACGGCAGCCGAGCTGCGCGCCAAGTATCTGACGAAGGAGTAGGCCGTGGAGGCCTACGAACTCCGGGTCGCCGCATCCGCCGAGCGCGCTCTCGCGCGCTTGCCGGAGGCCGCAGCTGCCGCCATCGTCGAGTTCCTGACCGGGCCGTTGCTCGCCAATCCGACGCGCGTCGGCAAGCCCCTGAAGCTCGAGCTCGAGGGCTATCGTGCGGCTCGTCGGGGTGCGTATCGCATCGTCTACCGCATCGAGGACACCTGCGTGGTTCGCGTGGTGCGGATCGACCACCGGGCGGACGTGTACAGGAGGCGGTAGCGCGTCTCGCGCGCCGGTGCGGAGCCGCGGCCGGTGCACTGCTGCTGCCACGCTCCGCCTTTGGGAACAATCCAAGGACACACACGTCCTGCATCGGGACACCGATCGCGTCGCGCGGCTTGTCCGCAAGGCGCAGTCAGGAAGGGGTTGGACATGCGACTCGAGGGCAAGGTAGCGGTTATCACCGGCGCGGCTTCCGGCATGGGGCGCGCCATGGCAGACCTCTTCACCAAGGAAGGCGCCAAGGTCGTCGCGGCCGACTGGAACCAGGAAGCGCTCGACGCGGCGGTTGCCGAAGTGAGCGCGGCCGGTGGCACGATCGTTGGCATCCAGGGCAACGTCGCCGACCAGGCGCAGGCCGAAGCCATCATCGACAAGGCGGTTGAGACCTACGGCAAGATCGACATCCTCTGCAACAACGCCGGCGTCATGGACAACAACCAGGGCGCCGCCGAGGTCACGAACGAGATGTGGGAGCGCGTCCTTGGCATCAACCTGAACGGCCCGATGTACCTGACGCGCAAGGCGATTCCGGCGATGAAGGCCAGCGGCGGGGGCGCGATCGTCAACACCGCTTCGGTCGCCGGCGTTGGCGGCGGCGCGGCGGGCCTGGCCTACACGGTCTCCAAGCATGGGATCGTGGGCCTGACCAAGCAGACGGCGTTCCGGTACTGCCAGGAGGGCATCCGCTGCAACGCGATCGCGGCTGGCGCGGTCGAGACCAACATCATGGCAAGCGTCGATCCGACCAAGATGGACGAGGCGGGCTCGGCACGCTGCAACACCTACTACGCGGCGATCCCGGGCCAGCTCAAGGCTACCGACATCGCGAACCTGGCGCTGTTCCTGGTCTCCGATGAGTCATCGATGATCAACGGTGCAATCGTTCCGGCCGATGCAGGCTGGCTGAGCGCGTAGCGCGAGCCGCGTCGGCGCTACGGCGTCGGCGCGGGGGCTCCGCCTTCCGCTACGAGACCGGTTGCCGCAAGAGCTTGCCTGACTACGGCCTCCGAAGTCTCCGAATCGCAGAAGCCGACCTCGATGCTCGATGTCTTGATGTTGTAGGTGGCCGTGTTGAGCCCGACCATTGGCTTGAGCGCTGCAAACAGCGCGTCGGCGGTGGCCTGGGGGTCCGCACCGTCGGCCACGACCAGCGGGATCGTCGCGACGGTGCACGGCTCTCCGGGCGTGAACGTCTGGCTGATCGTGTCGCCGACCTGCTGGGGCTTCGTCGTCTGCGTCGCGATGACTACGGCCAGAATCACGATGACCCCGATGATCGCTGCCGTGGCTTTCGTCCGGGCTGTCGCTCCGGTCCGGCTGTGCTCGGGCGTCGGGGCTTCTTCGTCGGCGGGGAGTTCTGGGGGGAGTCCGGCGCGCTCGACCACTTCGGCGTACTCGCCCAGAGCGACTGCGGGTGCCTCGGCATCGGGCGAACTCGCGGGTGTCTTGCGGCGCGTCATGACCAGCAGCAGGACGGCCACTGCGATGCCGCCGAGCACCAGGATGATCGGCAGCGCCGGATTGGTGCCCGTGGTGGCGGGGGCCGCCGAACCGGCGGGAGCTGCCGGCACCGTGTAGCCCACGGTGAGACCCAGCGCGTCGCCGGCCTTCACGCCCCTCACGGTCTTGGTGTAGTAGTTGTACGTCTCGTCGCCGGGGGCGAGCGTGGCGCCTTCCGCTGTTGCCACGACCTGCGAGCCCTTTGGCAGCTGGATCGCGAGCCTGACCTCGGGCACATCCTGCGCTGACACCCAATTAAGCGTCGACGTGTAGGCGGTCCCGTCGAAAGCCGGGCCGTCGGCGGCCACGATCTCGACCTGGGCGACGCGCGACTTCGTCAGCGTGAAGCTGTAGACGTCCATACCGTTGACGGTGGTCTTGGTGTAGGCCATGTTCGGGTCTTCTGCAGTCGGCCCGCCAAGGATTTCGCCGACCCACTGGATCTGGGAGCCTGCCGGGACGGCCAGCTCCCCTTCGGCCGGAAGCGATGCCGTGGTGGGCAGTTCGCCCGAGACGACCACGACCCCGCCGGTCTGCTGCGGGAATAGCATCACGTCGACCATCTGCCACGCGGCGGGCGCGGCAAACGCGGGAGCTGCGACCATGGCCAGCAGCAACACCGCGGTGGCGACAAGAACGAAACGAGAAGAGAAACGCAAAGGGATCACCTGTCCTGAACTCGACGACGGTACGAACGGGGCGCCGAAGCTCAGATCCTGAGCGCCGAGACCCTCAGCAGCGCGGCACACGACGGGTCCGGGGCAAGGGCCGCGCGCGGTCCTTGGCATGCGAGCACTGACGATGCGCCCACAGGCGACGTCACACGAGCCAGCCCGCCAAGGAGCCCCCGCACCAGTCGCGCGAGAGGCCGCCTGGAGCGATCGGAACGGGTGTAGAAGACGCGCTCGCACGACGCGCACAAGCCATCGGCGCACGCTATCAGGGCGATCATGCTGACGATGAGCATCAGGGCGATCGCGGAGAACTTGTTTAAGTTGTTGTTCATCACGCTGCATCAAAGCAAGGAGCGTGCCTTGCGGTCAAGGGCGGCGCACCTAATACGACAGCCGCACGACCTGGCCGTCGGTCGACAGGTAGATGTTCGGGAAGTACGTCTGGTCCCACTCGACGTACCAGTCCGGGTCGTCCCAGTCGACGGTGACGAAATATGGCTGGTTGCTCACGGGCAGCACGACGTTGTTCACGCCGCTCCACGGGTAGGCGGCCGAGCCGGTAGACACGATCGTTCCACCCGGCGTGCCGCGGCGGATGGTCCAGGCCATTGCGGTGCCCGGGCCCGGTGGTGAGCCGGTGTCGCTGCTACCCCACACGAGACGGATGGTGCCGGTGCCGCCCGTCATGTCGAAGCTCACGCTGTGCTGGGACTCGACGTTGCCCGACCAGTCCACGGACCAGAACACGAGCGTGTGAGTCACCGTTCCGCTCGCGGGCTTTGCTATCGAGATGGACGTGCCCGTCTTGGTCGCTCCGCCGTCGAGGATGTAGTAGGTCGCCTTCACACCGAGCGTGCTCGCATCTGTCGCCGTCAGCGTGATAAGTGCGTTCGTCCAGTAGGCCGGCTGCGCGTTCGAAGTTGTTGACGGCGGGGTCGTGTCGGCCACGATCGTGTAGTTGGCCGTCTTGTGAATCGTCTCTGTGAGGCCGTTCTGGTCTACCGACCAGAACTCGAGAGTATGCGCGCCGGGTGCCGTCACGAGGACGCTCGAGCCCGTCGCGGTCGCTCCGCCATCGATCTTGTAGTACGTCGTGCCGACGGCGACCTTGCCCGCCTTGGTTATCGAGAACCTGATGTTACCCGCGCCGTCGTAGGACGCGGCCGCGTCAGACGTCGTTACCGGTGGTGATGCGCTGGCAGGCGTCGCGTGGCAGTTCAGGCAGTCCTGCGGGCGGGGGTCCCATGAAACCGGATGACACTGGTTGCACTGGTTGGCGTCCTCGGCGTCCCAATGACCGAAGTACGGGCCGTCGTGATACGTCGTGTGGCATCCGCCCTGTTGGCAGCCGCCGGACCACGATCCGGAGAGTGTGTCGTACGGCGTCGGGTGACACGTCGAGCACTGGTTGCCGTGCACCGGACCGAGCTCGACGACGTGACAGGTGGTGCAGGCGGCGTCGATTCCGACACTGCCGGTGAGATAGTCGTGGCCGCTGTCGAATGCCTCGACGTAGCCGACGCCCGGTGTTGCGGTGTGCTGGGCGGCCTCGTATCAGTGCGCGACGAATTGTCGGGGTGGCACGTGCCGCAGTCACTGGTGAGCGTCGGTGCGTCGTGGCATGAGTAGCAGCCATCGGGAGCGGTCGCGTGGATGTCGGTCACGCCGCCGGCGTTGTGGCAGACGGTGCACGCGGCGTAGGCCGCCGGAACGTCGTGACCGGAGGCTCCCGTTTCCCCGGTGTCGTGATACTGCTGGGGAACCCAGTGGCAGCGCAAACACACGGCGTCCAGGTTGCCCGGACCGACCGTGACGGTCTCGTCGATCGTGGTCGGGTTCAGCCCGGCCACATCGACCGAGTAGCTGCCGAGCATCTTGTAGTCGCCGGCCTCGCCGGAGTGCGGGAAGTCGGAGTCCACATACTCGTAGTGAGTGGGGTCCTGGCGGTTCTTGGCGTAGTTGCCGGTGCCGTAGTGACACTGCGAGCACGCGTCGCCCGTGGCGATACGCGGCAGATCGTTGCGGTGACAGCTGTAGCACTGGCCGGGTCCGCGGAACGCCCCCACGTACGGGGCCGGATGGGTGCGCTCGGTGTGGGCTTTGAAGCCGAGCTCGGGGGCCAAGGACGTCGAACCACCGATGTTGAGGTTGTGGCAGTCGGCGCACCAAACGGACAGCGCGGCGGTGTTGACGGTGTTGGCGTCGCGGCGGGAGCCAAGTTCCTGTCCGGCTGCGGGGCCGATCTGCTGTGCGATCCAGAGGGGCTGGGCGTAGGTGCCGGCGGGGAAGGCCGGGTCGGTGCTCACGTCCTCGGCAGATGCGGTCTGGCTGTAGTTGACGCCGGCCGTGAGCGTGGTCTCGGGGACAGCGACGACCTGGCCGGGCTCGTAGCTGTTGTAGGCGTTGGGGGTGCCGGTGGTCGAGCCGGAGGGGAAGAGCTTGAGCAGCTTGTAGCCGCTGCTCCGGGTGGTGGTCGTCTGGCTGGTGACAGGGTCGATCGCGTAGGGACGCCAGATCTGCGCCGTGGCGTTGTGGGTCTGGTGACAGTTCATGCAGGTCAGGGCGACCGGGCCGATCTTCTGGTAGCCGTCGCGACCGGTGCCGAAGGCGCTTTGGCCGTGGTGGCGGGTGAAGCGGTACATCTCGAGCTTCTGGTCGCTGTAGCTGCGAACGTAGATCGTCTCCGTGACAGTGTTTCCATCGGCGTCCGTGGTCGTGAGCGTCACGGCCTCGGCCGCCTGGGAGGTGGTCGAGTTCGGAATCTGAGCCTGCGCGCCGATGGTATGGCCGTTCTCGGTGTAGATGCCGTCGGGGTTGAGGTCGTAGACGACCTTGGATGAGTGCGCGGAACCGATGTGGCAGTAGGAGCAGGCATCGTCCTGGCTGTCGGCGCGCAGCAGGTGGTAGGCGCCCTCGGCACGGTGGACGGCGTGGCACACCTTGCACTTGTTGGTCGTGGTGTTGTAGCCGCCATGCGGGCTGGCCGAGTAGGTGGTCTCGCCGCTGTTGTCGAACTCGGCGTAGCCGCCTTCGTACTTGGTGCTCACGTCGTAGAGATCCTGGTACGTCCAGGTGGACGCACCGGTGGCGGGGTCGATGACGGTGGGGTCGGCAGCGCCTGCGAAAGCCGGGACTGCGATGATGAGGGCCATCGCAATGAGGACAGAGATGACTGCGGCCCGCGTTCTTTGGGTCATGCAGTCACCTCACATGTCCTGCCATGGCGCCCAGCAAAGCGCCGACTATGAAACGTCCTTAACCGGTATACCCGCCAAGGACAGCAAATCGCGTGCCCAGAGCCTCATCCCAACGGCCGACGCCGAGTCCGTACCGCTCTCACCCCGTTGGGGGATACCGTCGGACCAGGTCAAAGCGGTAGGCTGCGACGCACTGGAGGGACATCCCTGGGGAGGGAGATGCCATGGGGCGCATCTCGATGTCCACGTTCGGCTTCGTGCTTACTGTGCTTGGGGTGGTGGCGATTTCCTCGGCGATTACGCTGGGGACGCTGCACTGCGTCAAGCCCTGGCAGGGCGACATCGCGCGTGCGGAGACAAAAGCGGAGCAGCTTGCATCGACAGGGGGGCCCGTCGTCCTGCGCTGGGACACGCCCGTACTACACGAGTGGCGCGACAGCGATGGCGAGCTGGTCGGGAGCTACACGACGACGCTGTACGACTACACGGACGATGCCGCGCAACTTGCTGAGCTCAAGACGTTCGAGGACGAGATGTCGACGCTCGCTCATTGGCTGGTGACCGATCCGGAGATGCGGGGGCACCTCATCCGGCACGGCATGACGTCCGGGCAACTCGGCCGCATCGCGGCACGCTTCGAGGCAGAGCCCGAGATGGAGGCGTTCCTCGCCTATCACGCGAAGTAGGCGGGTGTTGCACCGAGGTCATACCCAAAGGTATGATACTGAGTGTGACAAGGAGGCGCCGCCATGGCCAGGTTCACGGTGTTCCTGCCCGATGAACTGCTTGCCCAGATCGACTCCGTTGCCGAGAGTGCGGATCGGTCCCGTAGCAGTGTGATTCGCGAGGCATCGGCGCACTACCTTGCTCATGCCCGGTCGGCCGAAGCCGATGCGCGGCGCAAGTCGGCAGTCGAGGAGTCGCTCGAGCTGTTCGAGGAACTCGCGCAGAAGTCCAGCCTGGATGGCCGTCCGAGCCTTGAGATCCTGCGCGAGGCCAGAGGTCGACTCGACGAATATCCGCCATGAGCGGTCGGTTCGTGGTGCTGGACGCCTCGGTCGGCGTGAAGTGGTTCCGCGACGAGCCGGGGTCGGATGAGGCGCGCGACCTCTTGCGACAACATGCGGCGGGCACAGTGCGACTCGTCGTGCCGTCCCTCTTCCTGTATGAGGTTCTTGATGTCGCGCGTCGCCACTTCGGGGTAGACGGGGCGCGCCGTGTCTGGCGCAGCCTGGTCAGCGATGACCTCGTGGTCGCCGGTCCCGACGCTGAGCTTATGGGCCGAACCCTGGACGTAGCCGGGGCCCTCGGATGCACTCTGTACGACGCAGCAGCTCCGGCGCTCGCGGAACACCTCGACTGCGAGCTGGTTTCTGCCGATGCGAGAGCGCACGCACGTCATCCGGGAGTGAGGTTGTTGGGGGTCTGAGGGCCGCGGACCGTGGCCGCTACCCGAGCAACCGCACGTACGCCCCGAGTCCAGCCTCGCCGGCTGCTGCGGCCAGCTTCTGGTCGCACGTAACGAGCGGGCACTCGCACTCGAGCGCGAGTGCGAGATAGAAGCAGTCGTACGCCGAGTGTCCCAGGCGCAGTGCGAGCGTCAGTGCTTGGGCGTCGAGATCGCTCGCCGGCACCAGTGACGCGGGCAGGCTCCGCGCTTCGAGGCGCTTGAGATCGGCCTCCTCGGGCGAGATGTCTCCTCGGCGGACGCGGGCGGCGAGCGCCGAGACGATCTCGTACGGCAGCAGGTCGGGCGCCCAGACCTCGGTGACGCCGGCGAGCACCGCGTGCGCCTCGGCGGAACTCACCTCGGGGAGTAGCGTGGCGAAGACCGTGCTCGCGTCCACCACGACGGAGCTTCGCCGGGTCATGATTCGTCGCGACTCTCGCGTAGTTCGCGAATCAGATCCGCCGAGGACCCCGGGAGGACACCGCGCTGCGCTTCGATTCGCTCACGTGAGCGCTCGACGCGGTCGAGCCACTCGGCCATCGTCGGCTTGATGCCGCTCTCAATGATCGACGTGGCCTCGGCCTGCATCGACCGTCCGTTGCGTGCTGCTTGGGCCTTGAGGCGGTCAAGCGCCTCCGCGCTGAGTCCGCGTATGAGCAGGTCGGGCATGCGCTGCCTCCACGAAAGTGCCTTGGTCGCGCCCATGCTCGCTCCTCATGATGGCCGGTGAGTTCACACGGCCGAGCATCGCATGGTGCGCTTGCCGGGATTGTACTAGGTTCTTACCGAAATGATATCAGAATGATATCGGAGGCGCAGCCGCAGCCGCCCATTGTCCCGTCGGGTAGAAGTAGCCGCTCATCTTCACGAGGCCTCCGGGTGTCCGGAGTCCAGCGCGAGGTCGATCGCCTGGAGACGATGGGTCTCGTGACGTCGGCTGTCGACGAGGGGGGTCGCCGCCAGCTGAGGCTCGTTGCAGAGCATCCCTTCGCGGACGCTTTGGCAGGGCTGGTCGCGGCCGAAGCGCGGGTAGCCTACGCACCGGCTGGCTCCCGGGACTCAGCCGATCTCCCGACGGTCATCGCGGCGAGCCTCCTGAATCCTCGGGTGCGCGGACTCGCATCGGCGATCGTGGAGGCGAGCCGGGAGTTCGGGGTGACGCGACTCGCGCTGTTCGGCTCCGCGACCGAGAACGATCCCGCCGTAGTGCCGCGGGACCTCGACGTGTCGGTGCGGTTCGACCCGCACGATTCCCGGTCGCGCGCGGACCTCTACTTCGGGTTCCGAGCCGCCCTGGAACGCGCAGCCGGGTTGTCGGTCGACGTTTTGGAGATCGACAGCGTCGACAACCCGTACCTTCTCCGCGAGCTGGCCGCGTCGGAAGTGGTGCTGTATGAAGCCACGTGACGTGCGCGTGCCTCTCTACGACATGCTGCGCGCCGCCGATGCTATCGCGGAATTCACTGAGGGCCACACCTTCGAACAGTACGCCGAGGACCTCCTGCTGCGCTCCGCCGTAGAGCGCCAGTTCGAGATCCTCGGCGAGGCGATGGGGAAGGTGCTGCGAATCGAGCCCGATCTAGCGGCTGGGTTCGATGAGGCGCAGGGCGTCATCGACTTCCGCAACGTGATCGCACACGGCTACGACAAGGTTTCGGACCGCGTGGTGTGGGACGTTGCGACGGGGCGCCTGACGCGCCTGCGGCGTGAGATTGCGGCGCTGCTGCAGGAGCGGGGGTAGCCGACCGGCACGCGGGTGAGTCGTCGGCAAGCTTCCAGACAGGGTTCGGTTGGACGGGTGTGGCATGGTGATGGCGCTGCCTGGCGATACGCCTTACAATACGTTCAGTAGGTAAGGCATTCGCGGCGTCTTGGAGGCAGGTGGCATTTGAATGATGGTGACCGTGTCTTCGAAGGGACAGCTCGTGTTGCCGGCCGAACTGCGCAGGAAGTACGGCATCGATGCCGGGTCGCGACTCGTGGTCGTTGATCTTGCGGGCTCGATCCACCTGGTGCCGGTTGCCGATGACCCCCTTGGCGAGCTGCGTGGCCTGTTGCAGGGAGTCGAGGGGTTCTCCTCGGCGGAGCTGATTGCGGAGCGACGTGACGAATCCGAGCGCGAGGGGTAACGCGTGGGCGGGAGAGTCGTCGTGGATGCGCAGCCCCTCGTCGCGCTCATCGCGGGGGAGCCATGCGCCGGGCGGGTTCAGTCCAGACTTGCCGACGTGGCGGCTTCGGGGGATTTGCTCGTGTCGGCAGTCAACTGGTGCGAGGTTGCGTACATGGCACGACGTCGGGCCGGGGAGCACATGGCCGCGCGAGTCGTTGCGATGCTCGAGAGCGTGCCGATCTCGGTTGTTGCAGTGGACGCGGATATCGCCGGCTTCGCAGCGGCGGTCAAGGCGGCGCACGGGCTCGGTCTGGGAGACGCGTTCGCCGCAGGATTGGCGATCGCACTCGATGCGCCTCTGCTGACCGGCGACCGCGACTTCCTGCCTCTCAGGGAGAGCGGGCTGCAGGTCGAGTGGCTGGGATAGAGCGCGGGGCAGCCTACGCTCCCGGCTCCGTGAGCGCCGATGTCGCCGCGCCGATGATCGCGACGCCCGCAGCCGCGAGGTAGCTCGCACGTACGGCCGCGAAGAACGCCGCATGTGGCCCCGGCTCGAGCCCGCCAAGGACGGTCGTGAGGACGGCGCCGGCGAGCCCGACGCCGAGCACCATGCCCACGTTGCGTGCTTCGACGAGCACGCCTGAGGCGATGCCGAGGCGCGTGCGCGGCACCGCTCCCATGAGCGCGCTGTTGTTCGGCGAGATGAAGATGCCGGTGCCAAGGCCGACAAGTGCGAGCGCGGCTGCTACCTGCACGAGCGGAGCGTCTGCGCCGAGCGATGCCATCCACGCCATCGCGCCCGCGAGCACGACCATGCCGGTCACCGCCGGTTTGCGCGAACCGATTCGGTCCGACAGCGTGCCGGAAATCGGCGCGATCACCGCCATCACGATGGACTGCACGGCAAGCAGCAACCCCGCCCGCTGCGCGGTGAGACCCCGGCCCTGAATCAGGTAGAACGGCGTGATGAACACGACCGTGTAGACGGTGATGTAGTTGAGGAGCGCCGAAAGCGTCGTTCCCGAGAACGTGCGGCTCGCGAACAGTGAGAGGTCGAGCATCGGGTGTGCGGAGCGCCGTTCGATGGCGACGAACCCGACGAGCAGTGCCGCGGCGGCGCCGAGCGCGGCAAGCGTCCTTGGCGAGGCCCATCCCCAGTCGCTGCCGCGGTTGAGCGCGAGCAGGAGCAGCACGAGGCCGACGAGGAACGTCCCGGCACCGGCTACGTCGAAGCGCTCGCGGACGCCGCGCGACTCGGAAGCCGGGATGAAGCGCCACGACAGCCACATGGCCGCGAGCCCGATCGGGACGTTCACAAGGAAGATCGACGGCCACTCGAACGCGCCTGCCAGCCAGCCGCCGAGCGGGGGGCCGACCGTGAGTCCCAGGTACGTGAGCGTTGCCTGCAGGCCGAGGACCTTCCCCCGCTGCTCGGGCGGGTAGCACGCAGTGAGAATCGCGGGCGAGTTGGCGAACAGCATGGCTGCGCCGAAGGCCTGCACTCCTCGGAAGGTCGACAGCAGCGCCACGTCCCGTGAGACCGCGCACGCCACCGAGCCGCCCACGAAGAACCCGAATCCCCACATGTAGACGGTCTTGTGACCCTTGAGATCGCCGAGGCGACCGAAACCCAGCAGCGTCCCGCTCACGGTAAGCAGGTAGACCGTCACGACCCACTGGATCTGCGCCACACCCGCGCCGAGCGAGGTGCGCATGACCGGCAGCACTACGTTCACGATGCTCGAGTCGAGAGCGGACATGAAGGTGCCCGCACCGACCGCGGCGAGCACCAACCAGGAGGTCTTCCGGGACATCGTCGTGTGATCCTGTCGTTGGGGGGCGTGAGGTGGGCCGAGTGCTCGCGCCTGCACGTACATGATACGACTCGCGTGGGGGCGTGCACGGGGGGTGAGTCGAGGATATGCTCGCTTTCTCTGAGAATCATCCTCCTGGCCTCTGTTCGGTGTCGGTGCCTTGTGCCAGAATTCGGTCACAGCTCGAGTTCCGACGCTCTGAGCCTTGAGGGGGGCGCGTGGTCGAGGGGGATCTTGCGGGGGGCGGAATGCGCGATTCCGAATCTGCCCCCGGTGCCATGAGATTGCGACTTGCTGCGATACCACGCCGGTGGATCATCGGCGTGGCTCTTCTGATTGTCGCGCTAGGTCTCCTCGGCGGCTCCATGCTCACGCAGGGATGGGGTCTTGGGCGCACCGCGCGGCCGGGCATGCAGGTCAAGGCCGGCGACCCCAATACCCTTGCCAGACCGGGAGCGCAGCTCGAGCGCGTAGTCGAGCCGCCTGACCAGACGCTTGCTGTCGTCGGCGCGCCGAAGGACGGCGAACTCCTCGTGTTTGATGTGGGATTCAGCCTCTACGGCATCGGTCCTGAGGGTGCCATCGTCGTGAAGCTCGATACTGTCGCACCTGGGAAGGGTGCGACCGACTCCTCCGCGAAGCTGGCCGAGGGGTTTGCTGGCAGGAACGCGCTTGTGTATCCGGACCAGGATGCCAGGCAGGCGCTCACTCGCGGTGGGTCCTTCTCCGGGATCATGCAGGTTGAGCCCGGCAAGCAAGGCGGAGTATTAGCGTTGAGGGAAGTGTCGTCGGAGTCGCAGTAGGAGGGCGGCTTCGGCGTAAGGGGGGCAATGGGCCGATCGGCCCGAGGGGTGGGTCGGTTCGGCTCACGCGGAAGAGGGGGCATTATGGGTGGGTGTAGGTCCGCAAGGACAGCCGCTCGATGCAAGTCGGCGGGGATGTGGGTCACGATACTTGCGGTCGCGGTGCTCGTTGCGCTCGCTTGCCCCGTCTCGGCGGGGGCGGTGGCCCCGGATCTCTCCGGCACGGTAACGGATGCTGCGACGGGCGACCCCGTAGCGGGCGTCTGGATGGATCTCTACAGCTACAACACGGACTACGGGGGATGGGATTGGCAGGGCTACCTGGTCACGAACTCGTCGGGTGTATATTCGTTCGACGGTCTGACCAGCGGAGTGACAAACGCGCTGTCGGTCTACAGGACGGGATACGAGTACTACTGGGTCGAGGACATCGTGTTCGCCGGAACGCCGCTGACGCTAGATATCGAGCTGACGGCCGTACCCAAGTCGATTCACGGTACCGTGACGGATAGTCGCACGGATGCCGCGATTGTCGACGCATCGGTTGAGCTGTACTACGACTCTGGTGGCGGCGACTGGTGGTGGTGGGACTGGGCGACATCCGACGAATCTGGCGACTACAGCTTCTATTCCTACATCGGCGCGGGCGATTTCTACGTTTCGGCCGAGGCGCCGGACTACTGGACGTCGTATTCGGACACGCTGTTCTACAACGGCTCCGATGAGATCCGGCAAGACTTCTCGATGGTCGCAATGTACGAGTCGACCGCGGATGCCTATGAGCCGGACAACCGCATTGTGGACGCGAAGCGCATCGCGGTGGATGGGTCGGTCCAGGAGAGAACCATCGCGTGGAACGACCCCGACTACATCAAGGTTCCTGTGCGGGCCGGCAAGGCCTACCACGTTCAGGTCGGGTACAACGGCATGGGCTACGTTTGGGGCCGTCTCTCTGCCCGCGATGGCGCGAACGTGACCCTCGCTGAGGTCTGGATATCGGGTGGGGACTGCAGCCTGAGCTTCACGGCGGAGAAGACGGGCTGGGTCTACGTCGAACACCAGATCGAGTACGGGAGCAGCCGATACTCGATTTCTGTTGGAGAGGCCGAGCCTTCAGCTATCGTGGGCATTGTGAGCGACGAGGACACCGACGAGCCTATCGAAGACGTCTCGGTGGTCCTCTTGAAGGAGTACGCGACCCCCTATGAAGGCGACATATGGTGGGACTGGGCCGACTCGGTGGAGACCGACGGTGATGGAGCCTACGAGTTCTTGTCGTTGATTCCCGATACATATTCTGTGCTCTTCGATACCTGGTACACACCGGAGTATCTTTCGGAGTCCTGGAACAACAGTCAGGACTTCACCCTCGACCCGATCGTGCTCAATCCAGGTGACGTGTTCCAGGCTGATGCGCAACTTGGCCGCGGTGGAACCCTTGTCGGGCATGTGACTGACGAACTCTCGGGCGAGCCTCTTGCGGGGGTCTACGTCCAAGTGTTCGACATAGACGACATGTCCGGTGACAGCATGTCCGGGTACGAGACCATGAGCGGCTACGATTGGGCTGGGAGCGACTACACGGCGTCTGATGGATCATTCGCAGTCTCCTCGCTCCGACCCGGATCCCAGCTGGCGATTCTCTTCTGGGATGACTCCGGTGTCTACGACATCGAGTGGTACGACGATGCCGCGGACATCTCGGCTGCAACTCCCATCACTCTGGCCGCAGGTGAGACTCGTGTGGCCGACGGCCGGCTCCGAATCGATCCAGCATTCGGTGGGGTTCGAGGCGTCGTTTCGGACGAGGTCGATGGCGTCCCGATTGCGGACATCTGGGTCGAGGCGCTGATGTCCGGGTACGACATGTCCGGGTACGACGTGTCCGGGTACGACATGTTTGGCCGCGGATTCTCCACCTACACCTATCCAGACGGAACATACCGACTGGGGCGGTTCTGGGCAGGCACCAAGGTCGCTCTGGGCTTCTCCGACCCCTTCGGAGGCTACCTCTCGGGGTACTACGACAATCCCGGGACTCCGGAGGAACTAGACTACGTTGAGGTGATCGGCGGGCAGATGGTTCGGGGCGACAAGGCCCTTGCACGGAACCCAGGGAGGGCGTTCCTCGAAGGGACGGTACTCGATGCCGAGACGGGCGAGCCGTTCCGACACGCGAGCGTGTACGTGGAGCAGATGTCCGGCTATGACATGTCCGGCTACGACGACCTGAGTGGCTACTCGTTCTGGAGCCGAACGGATTCCGACGGGCACTATCGGGTCCGTGGCCTCTTCCCGGACACGAAGTACATTGCTTCAGGTGATGTCTGGACCACCACCCACGTGACGCAGTACTTCGATCACAAGGCGTCATATCAGAAGGCTGACTTGCTGAGCTTCGCGCCTGGTGAGATCCGTGCGGCCGACTTCGACATTCACAAGCGTGCCAAGCTGAGCGGCGTCGTGACCGAGGAAGGCACAGGGGCGCCGATCGGCAACGTCCAAGTGCAGGTTCTCGAGCGAACGACCGACGGCATGAGTACGTATCGGATCCAGACCGGGTACACGGACCGAGCTGGTCGCTACAAGTTCGACTGGCTCAGCCCGGATGGAGACTATGTACTGCGATTCGACACCCGAGCGGTGCGAGGCTATGTCTCCGAGTATCACGATGACGCCGAGACGGAAGCCTTGGCCAGCACCATCAAGCTCGTCTCCGGCCACAACACGCTCGACGCATCGCTCGCGATCGCGGCCGATGCCGGCTCGATCGGAGGCGTCGTGCTCGACGAGTACGGCCGAATCGCCTCCGATGTGGCCGTCGAGGTGTACTCGATGGACTTCATGAGCGGTTGCGAACTCGTGGCTACCGGTCTCACAGACGACTCCGGTGCCTGGAGTGTGCCCAGAATGCCGTCGAGCGGGCAGTACCTCGTGGGCTTCTCAGATCCGTTCGGACGATACGTTGACGAGTTCTTCGATGACGCACCGGACATAGGCGGAGCCACAATCGTGCCGGTTGTGGCTGGAGAGACCACTCCTGTGAGTGCGGTTCTCGCCATGCTCGCCCCCGACTTCGTTTCTCCCGAGATCTTCGATGATGCGGTGTCTTCGTACGATGACGAGGCGTCGTTCTCCATCTGGGCGACCGATGACGATGCGGGCGTCTCTAAGCTGTTCTATCGTCTGAACGATGGTGACGAGGTAGAGGTACTCGGCGCAGGACCCGAGACCATCACGTCGACCAATGTCGGCGAGAACACCTTGGTCTACTGGGCCAAGGACCGTGCGGGCAACGTCTCCGTTCCGGCCATCGTCGAATTCACCGTGGTCGACACCATCGCGCCCGAGACTGGTGACGATGCGAAGGCGACCTATGACGACAGTGCCTCCATCGCGCTGTCGGCCAGCGACTCCGGTTCGGGCGTCGACTACATCGCATACCGACTCGACGGCGCTGCCACACAGACTGTCAGCGGAACCTCGGCTGTCATGGGCAGCGACCTCTACGGTGATCACGAGCTCGTCTACTGGGCCGCTGACAACGCTGGAAACAAGAGCGACAAGACCACGCGCGAATTCACTGTCGGCGACACGATCGCTCCCGAGACGGACGATGACGCGGAAGCGACCTACGATGACGGTGCGTCTATCACACTGTCGGCCAGCGACGCGGGTTCGGGCGTCGACTACATCGCATACCGCCTCGACGGCGCTGCCACGCAGACCGTCAGCGGAGACTCAGCCGTCGTGGACACCGACGAGTACGGCGACCACACGCTCGTCTACTGGGCCGCCGACAAGACCGGCAACATGAGTTCCAAGACGACTCGCAACTTCACGGTCGGCGACACGATTGCTCCCGAAACGGACGATGACGCGAAGGCGACATACGACGACGGCGCATCCATCGCGCTTTCGGCAAGCGACGCTGGCTCCGGTGTCGACTACATCGCATACCGCCTCGACGGTGATGCCACACAGACCGTCAGTGGTGAGAACGCCGCCGTCAACGTCTACGCCTACGGCGACCACGATCTCGTCTACTGGGCCGCTGACAACGCAGGCAACGTGAGCTCCAAGACTACCCGCTACTTCACAGTCGGCGACTCAATCGCACCTGAGACGGGCGACAACGCGAAGGCGACGTACTTCTCCTCGGCCACGATCACTCTTACGGCGAGTGATGCCGGGTCGGGTGTCGACTACATCGCGTACCGTTTGGACGGCGGGGCGACGCAGACAGTCGACGCCGTGTCGACTGCGGTCAGTACCTCAGCCGTCGGCAACCACAACCTGTCCTACTGGGCCGCTGACAACGCTGGAAACAAGAGCGACAAGACACTGGCGAGTTTCGCGGTCCTTGCTCCCGCTCAGAATCACACTCCGGTGCAGGCACAGAACCGCTACGGCATGGCCGTGGCCATCGCCAAGGAAGCCTTCCCTGGATGGGTGGGCGTCAAGCACGTGGTCATCGCCTCTGGCGAGGATCGCGCTGCGGCCGACCCGCTCGCAGCAGCCGGGCTCTGCGGTGTCTACGACGCGCCCCTCTTGCTGCTGCGTGGCGCCTCTCTGCCCTCCGAGGTAGCTGACGCCATTCGCGCCATGCCGGACGACCTTGCTATTCACGTCGTCGGTGGGCCGAACAGCGTGCCGAAGAGCCTGCTCACGCAGCTCCGGGCCATTCCCGGAGTCAAGAGCGTCGAGCGTCTGCCGTATGGGGATCGCTACCAGACGGCTGCCGAAGTTGCGAAGCGCATGAAGACCGTGCTGGTGGCAGATGGCGGCTCGTTGCCGACCACGGCACTCATTGCCAACGGCGCGGACCCCAACAAGTTTGCGGATGCGCTCGCTCTCTCGCCGATCTCGACCAGCGAGCACTATCCGGTCTTGCTGGTGAAGGCGGATTCGATACCCGGGCCCACGCAGGCAGCCCTCACAAGCCTCGGCTTGACCACCCGCATCATCGGGGGAGGTCCCGCGACCGTGAAGGATTCGGTCAAGAAGACCCTCGGTGCCGAGCGCTGGTCCGGCGATGATCGCTACGCCACCGCGCGTACGATCGCCACCAAGGCCATTGGCCGAGGATGGCTCGAGCCAAGGTGCACCGGAATCGCAGCCAAGCTGGCAGACGCGCTCACGGGTGGAAGCCTGGTGGGCCGCATGAACGGCGTGCTTCTCTTGACCCGTTCTGAGAGCCTGTCTGCCCCAACGGCGGAGTTCCTCAAGGCGAACAAGGCCGCCATCGAGGACTGTTATGTGTTTGGCGGTACCGCTAGCGTGTCCGCGAAGACGCGCTTGCAGATCGATGCGGCACTCAAGTAGCGTCGCTCGCCACGCTGGGCTCACGTAGCCCATAGGTGTTCAAGGGCGTCCGTCCCGGTTTCGCACCGGGGCGGACGCCCTAGTGTCAGTATGGTGTGCGGATGTTGTGCTCGTGCGGAAGACAGGAGACCCGCGCTGGCTCGCCAGAAGAACAATCGCTCGCAGGTCTCGATCGTGGGGGCGACCTTCAGCCGGATGGAGCGGTGGGGTCGCGCAACGCTTGTCGCGGGCCTCGCACTTGCGTGCGGCGGTGTTCCGCTCGCCATGGCGCGTCTTGGCGGAAGCCCGTTCGGGCCCGTGAAAGCCGTAGTGCTGAGCCTGGCGACGGTCATGATCGGTCTTGGCCTGGCACTCTCAGCACAGTCGAGCGCGTCGCTGTCTCGCATTGCTCGTCGGTCGACGCTGGCGTGGGCTGCCCTCGCTCTGGTGGGCGTGGCCTGTTTGTCGGCAGTCACCGCGATTGAGCCGCACCAGGCCATCCTTGGCAGCTACCCGGACTACCGGGGGCTTGCGCTCGTGATTGCGTGCCTTGTGTCCGGGGCGGGAGCTGCGGCTCTTGCCTTCGGGGAAGTGGGCCTGCGCGTCGTCTCGAGGGCCACGGTCGCAGCAGGGCTTCTGGTAGGCCTGGCGGCCTTGGTGGAGCGTGTGGATACGGGTTCGAGCTTGCCGGATTGGCAGATGCTTCGCATCGCGTCGACGCTCGGCAATCCGTCGAACCTGGGTGTCTACTGCGTGATCGCTCTGCCCCTGGTTCTATTCGTGGTGCTTCGTGATGCCAGGAGGTTCTGGCGGATTCTTGCGGTCGTCACGTTCGGGCTGCTCGGTCTTGCGCTGCTGTGGTCGAGCTCCCGCGGAGCCTGGATAGGGCTGGTGGCGGCAATAGGGACGCTTGTGCTCGTCGTTGCCATGGGGCGTGCGCGCGGCGGCGGTGCCAGGAAGCTGGTACGCGTGGGACTTCTGCTCGCAGTGTGTGTTGCGGTCGGCGCGCTTGCGAACCCGTCCTTTGGCGAGCGCGTGACGTCTGTGTTCGACACGAAGTCCAAGACCGCGCGGTGGCGAGTCTCGGCGTGGAGTTCGTCTGTCGAGATGATCAGCGACAGGCCGGTGCTTGGCTGGGGTCCGAACAGCTTCAGGTTCGTGTACTCCGACTATCAGGCGCCGAAGCAGATTGACGGGATGTTCGGGTACCAGATCGTTGAGGCGGCCCACAATGTGGTCCTCGATACCGGTGTGGCGTTCGGGATCCCGGGTCTGCTGGCGTTGCTTGCTATGACTGGGCTGGCGACGACCACCATCGTCAGGGAGGCGCGCCGTGAAGATGCGGATTCGATCGAGGTCGCTGCTGTGGGAGCCTCGCTCGTGGGAGGCGTTTCGGGTCTGATGCTGCACTACGTGACTATGGATACGGGACCGGTTCTGGCCGCAGTCGTCGGACTCGTGTGCGCGACGCAGGTGCGACGGATCGCTGCGGATGCATCAGACGCGGAGGCCGGTGCGCAGGCGCGGTGGCTGCGCATGGCTGCGATCAGCGGTGCGGCGGTCGCGTTCGTGGCGCTGGTTCTGTTCTCACGCGTGTTCACTGCGGACCTGACAGCGGCTCGCGCCGTGTCTGCCGCGAAGTCGGGGGTGGATTGGCCTGTCGTGCGCGAGCGCGTCGAAGCGGCGCGCCGGAACGCACCCTTCGAACCGTTCTTCGCCCGCCAGGAGGGCAAGGCGGCAGCACTCTTCGTGCAGAAGCGTTTCGATGTCGATGCGCTCGAAGATGGCGCGCGCGCCTACGACGACGCCCTAGTCGCCATGCCAGACGACCCCACACTTGTCGCAGAACGTGCCAACCTCTACCTGGCAGCCGCGATGTCGAGCAAGGACGCGCGATACGCTACCGAGGCGCTCCGCGGATTCGAGAGGGCTACGCGCATGGATCCCAACACGGGAATACCTTGGGCCGGGAAGGGGTCGGCGCAAGCAGCGCTCGGGATGTGGGAGCAGTCAGCGGTCTCACTGGAGCGTGCGGTTGAGCTCTCGCCCCGGTACAGGGTGGCGTGGCGGAATCTGGCGACTGCCTACGATGCACTAGGGATGGACGCCAAGGCCAAGAACGCGCGGTTCCGGGCGGACGGCGTAGCCGAGCCGACGAAGGCACCGCAGTAGCGCTCGATTGCCATCCCCATGCCTACGAGCCGCCGCCGGACTCTGTCCTTGGCCGGTTCGGCAACGAGACCGAGGATCGGTCTCCCCCGACGCTACTCTCCTGAGCTGCTCGTGATGATCCGGCCGACTCCGCCGCAGTGGTGTGTCTCGTCGCCGATCTTGGCAGCCGGGCGTCCGTTGATGAGTACGGTGGGGCCCCCCGGTGATCTCGAAAGTGTTCGGACCCGCGCAACCGGCATGCACGCCCCGGTCGCCTTTGCGTGCCGCGGGTTTGCCGTCGATGAACACGTTCGGACTCCCGCTTATGATGGGGCCCTGCACAGGCACTGGGTCAGCCGGACTGCCGTGGTTGTCCGCGGTGCACTTCGCGAGGTCGCCGACTCTGGCGTAGCCAGCGGTTGAAACCGCCTCGATGTTGAACGTCCGCTTGTAGGTCTTGCCCTGGTACACGACCGAGAGGGTGATGGTGTTGCCGCCGGGTCCGTCGAATGTCGGCCGGACTCGCGTTCCGGTCTCAGGCTCGAACGATCCGCTCCCGCTCCACTTCACCTGGTCGGCGAGGTCGACCGTGTCGCCTTCCTTGTCGGTCGCGGTACACGTCGCGCCAAAGACCCAGCCCGACACGAAGACCTTGGGACTCCTGCCGACCGGGAACGTGAGCGCGAGCTGGACGGGTCCGGACTCCGGGTTCTCGGCGTCCTCGCTCTGCTGCTCGAGATACTCGAGCAGCTTCTCTTTGGCCATCTCGAGGAAGTCCTCATCGCTCATGCCGTTGCAGCCTGTGAGAAGGAGAGCGGAGCTGAGCAGCAGTCCCGCGAGAAGGATCGAGCCGAATCGCACGAGGATGCGCCGCGTCATCTCACTTCACCTCCGTCGTGTCGTTGCCTACGAGCTTGAGCCACGGTCCGTAGCTGGCGAGCGGGCGCGTGCCCTTCATCGAGACCGCGCCGTCGGCGATGGTGAGCGATTCGACCATGAAGCCGTTGCTGTCGAGGAGGTTGGTGATGTATGGCGTGCCTTGCGATTCCTTGCCCTGGTACCACGAGCCCGGAACGCCGATTCGCGCGATCTCGACCTCAGAGAGCGAGAGCGCGACCGCGTTGTTCGTGACGCTGCACGTGCCCTTGACGTAGAAAGGTGCGCTGCCGGTGAGCTTGAGCGCGCTCGCGACCTTGTCCGCGTTCGCCTGCGAAACGCCGGCGGACAGCATGAACGGCACCGCCTGCGATGAGTTGAGGATGCCAGAGGCCTCCGCCGTGCCATCGCCATTGAAGCGCAGCTGCACGATGGAGAGCGGCCAGTTGGGAATCCCGCTCTGGCCGATGAGTAGCATCGACGAGGCCTGGTCACTCGTCATGCCAGCGTCGAACTTCTTGGCCGCGTCCGTGTTGTCGAGGAGCGACTGGAGCTCCTTTGGCGTGCTCGGCACACCGGGATATCCGCGCCGGCGTATGCATTCTCGACCGTGAGCTTCACGCCGAGGTCCCGGGGCTTGTTCGAGCCGAAGAGCCGCGACACCCACGGCACGACCCCGAAGTAGCCTCCGATGAGCAACACCGCTACAACCAACACCGCAAGAACTACGCCGGTGATCTTGAGCGCTTTCACGATGCCGCCTCCGTAAAGCCCAGTTTGCGAGTCGCCTCATGGTAGCGGCTTCGACCTCTCACGGGCTATCTCGGACGACGGTTCTCTGCCTACATTCGGTGAACGGCTGAGTAGGCTATGGCGCGGCAGACATTGCAAACCCTCCCAGCTGCGGTATGTTCGCATTGGAACGTCCACATTCTGCATAGCGCGTCGCCAGCGACGCGAGTCCAACAGGAGGTCTGCATGATCAAGGTCGCGGTGTGGGGCACGGGGATGATGGGGCAGGGGCTCCTTGGCTATCTGCTCGATCGGCCACGGGACGTCGAACTCGTCGGAGCGATCGTCACGAACCCCGCCAAGGAGGGCGTCACCGTCGGCGAGCTGCTCGGACGCGACTGTGACGTGCGGATGACGACCGACTTCGAGTCGGTGTTGGCGCTGGGTCCGGATGTGGTCTGCATCAACACCCAGAGCTACCTGCACGAGATCGAGTCTCAGGTCGAGCCTTGCGTGCGGGCGGGGGCCAACGTGCTCTGCATCGCCGAGAAGCTTGCATATCCGTGGGCGAGTGACGTCGCGTGGGCCGAGCGATTCGACGCACTCGCGAAGGAGTTCGGCGTGAGCATCCTCGGCACGGGGGTCAATCCCGGCTTCGTGCTCGACGCGCTTGCGGTCATGTGGACGTCGGCGTGTTTGCGCGTCGATCGCATTGAGGCTCGGCGCGTGAACGACCTCTCGCCGTTCGGGCCGACCGTCATGCGCACCCAGGGCGTGGGGACTACCGTCGAGGAGTTCGAGCGGGGCGTGGCCGGGGGCACGATCGTCGGCCACATCGGGTTCCCCGAGTCGATCGGGCTCATCTCACGCGCGCTCGGTTGGACGATCGACGAGGTTGTCGAGACACGCGAGCCGATCGTGAGCACCGTCGCCCGCGAGACGCCGCATGTGAAGGTTGCCCCCGGCGACGTGTGCGGTTGCCAACACACGGGCCGCGGCTACTCGGGCGGTGAACTCAAGATCGAGCTCATCCACCCGCAGCAGATCCATCCCGAGCTCGAGGGCGTCGAGACCGGCGACTACATTCGGGTCCACGGCGACCCGGAGGTCAACATGGTCAACAAGCCTGAAATGCCCGGTGGCAAGGGTACCTACGCGAGCACCGGCAACTACATCCCGCTCATCGGCCCGGCGCCGGCGGGATTATTGACCGTTGTGGACATGCAGATACCGCGATTCTGGGCACCATCTGTGTAGTGGTCCGGGATGTGGCGGCAGGACCAGAAGGTGAGAGGAGCTGCTACGGTGCGTCGGGGGGTGTATTCCGATGAGTGACCAGTGTGCTGCAGGCGACTGGGTCGAGATCGAGAGCGTGTTGCTCGAGCCCGGTGACCGGTCACCAAGCTTGCCCGCCGAGACGGCCGACAAGCCGCTCGTGATGTGGGTGAAGGGCTTCGCGATGACCGCTGCCGATGTTGGCGCGCAGGTAGAGATAGAGACGATGACCGGTCGTCACATACGCGGCCGGCTGGTCACCGTCGACCCCGGCTACACGCACACGTTCGGCCCGCCGCCCCGCGAACTCGCGCGGGTCGGGCGCGACCTGCGCGGCCGCATCGCGGCGTGGCGCGCAAAGCACGGCGGCAGCGCGAGTGGCTCGAGCGGGGGTCCACGATGAGCAACCGCTTCGACGAGCTCATGGCCCGCCGCGGCGACATCATGGTGCGCGCTCTTGGCATGGACTACTCGCAGTTCGAGCGCAGCCCCATCGCCTTCGACTACGAGGGAATGATGGCCGCTCATGGATACTCGCTCGACGACATCATTGCCATCCAACGCGCGGCTGGCGTAGGCAGCACGCCGCTTCTGGAACTACGCAACATCACCGACCTGGTGCGCTCGTACGCCGATCCCGGTCGCGGCGCGCGCATCTTTGTGAAGGACGAGGCCGCCAACATGGCGGGCTCCTTCAAGGACCGCCGTGCCTCGATGAGCACTCACGTCGCTCGCGAGAAGGGCTACGCCGGCGTGATCGCCGCGACCTCCGGCAACTACGGCGCCGCTGTCGCGAGCCAGGCCGCGCGAGCCGGACTTGCGTGCATCATCGTGCAGGAGGCGTTCGACTCCCGCCACATCGGCCAGCCCGAGATCATCGAGAAGGCGCGCCTCTGCGAGGCGTTCGGGGCCGAGGTCGTGCAGCTCACGGTCGGTCCGGAGCTGTTCTTCCACATGCTCGAGCTTCTCGACACGACCGGCTACTTCTCGGCGTCGCTCTACTCGAGCTTCGGCATCTCCGGCATCGAGACCCTCGGTGCGGAGCTGGCCGAGGACATGCGTGCGCTCACGGGCGCGCCGCCGACCCATGTTGTTATCACGCACGCCGGTGGCGGCAACACGACCGGCACCGCCCGCGGCCTGAGGCGCGTCGGCGCGACCGAGACGCAGATCGTGAGCGCAAGCGTGGACCTTTCCGGCTTGCACATGGCGAGCGATCGCGACTTCAACCGCAAGAGTTTCACGACCGGTCACACCGGTTTCGGTGTGCCCTTTGCGACCTGGCCTGACCGTGCCGACGTGCCGCGCAACGCCGCACGCTCGCTGCGCTACATGGACCGCTACCTCACGGTGACGCAGGGCGAGGTCTTCTACGTGACCGAGGCGCTTGCCAAGCTCGAAGGCCTCGAGCGCGGGCCCGCCGGCAACACCGCGATGGCGGCTGCGGTCTCGCTCGCGCGCGAGCTGCCGCGCGACGCGACCGTGGTGGTGCAGGAGACCGAGTACACCGGCGCGGGCAAGCACCACTGGGCGCAGCTCGCCTTCGCGCGCGCCAACGGTGTGGAGGTGCGCGCGGGAGATCCGCGCGACAACGTGCCGGGGGAGGCGATCGTGATCCCGGAGTCACCCGAGCAGATCCACGCGGTCGACTTCGACCTGGCGAAGCTGCGCGTGAGCTATGTGCGCAACGCGCTCTCGCATGCGCCCGAGGGCTACGTGTCCACCGCCGCCGACATCGCGTTCCTTGCCGAGGACACGCGAAGCGACGCGGCGTGGGTCGAGCAGGTTGTCGCCGGGCTGCGGGAGAACGCGTGATGCTCGCGACGTCCCGGGCAGCGCTCGCGCGCGCTGCGCTACAGCAGGCGGATCTCGACCGACGTATCGATGTCGGCGAATGCACGACGGTCGGCCGTTACGAGCGGGCAGTCAAGCTCCTCGGCGAGCTGAAGGAAGAGCGCGTCGTAGACCGAGATATCGTGTCGGTACGAGAGGTTCAGCGCGGCCGACAGGCGCTTGGTCGTAGCGGGCACGAGTTCGACATGCAGCACGTCCAGTTCTTCGAGAAGTTCCACAACGGTCTCTTGGCCGAGACGTGTGTACCGCAGGGAGTTCGTGAGCTCGACGTGCATGTGAGCGGGCGCGGCAATCACGACGGTCCCGTCTCGGTGCGCGGTGAGCAGTTCGAGCGCGGTGTCGACGTTGCTCTCGCCGAACGGGTGGACCCACTTGAAGGCGACGGAACTGTCCACGACGACGGGATTCATCGCGTCCATCCCTCAGGAATCCCGCGCTCCCGGTCCCGGCGCAGCTGGTCCATCATGCCCTGGATGTCCGTCTCGGTGAGCTTTGCTCCGATACGTCGCATCCCCGCGATAGCGCGATCGATGTCTCGACGACGCATCTCCTCGGCGGAGAGGTTCTTCACGTCGGCGACGTACCGCGCGCTGGCTTCGGCGATGAAGCCGCTGCGAGTCAGTCCGAGCTCTTCGGCGGTCTCGTCGATCTCGGCTACCAGATGCTCCGGCAGCGAGACGTTCACCTTGTATGCGGCCATGCAGATCACCTCGGTCTATGGATACACCACGCGGATACACCAGCAGTGTATCTACCCGCTCTGACACGCGTCAATCCGAAGGAGACACAAATGGTCCGGCCCGACACCTTCCGCGAAGTCCGCAAGCATCTGGCGGATCTGACCGACGAGCAGCTCGAAGCCCGTTTCTGGGAGCTCTCGGACGAGACCGTGCGCCCGCTCGTCGAGCTCGCGCGCACGCACACGTCGCCCTCGATCGAGCGCAGCGTGCTCATGCGGATGGGCGTGGACTCGGTGACCTGCAAGGCGGTCGTCGCGGAGTGCGAGACGCGCGGTCTCCTTGGCCATGGTGCGGGGCACGTCGTGCTGGTGGCGATGCGCGCATGGGACTGCGATGCGCCTGCTGCGGCTGCGAAGCTTGCCGCCGGCGAGGGCTGGGAGCTGGCCGAGGAGAAGTGGGGGGCTGGCCGATGAGCGACGCGACTCGCGATCACGCCGCCCGACCCGCCGATGCGCCCCTGTCGCCGAACGCGAAGCTCGACATCGGCGCGCTGCTCGACGGTCTCGATCGCTATCGGCCGCGTCGCCGTGGCTGGACATGGCGCACGCAAGTGCCCGGCCAGCGACTCTACGAGTTCACCTACCACGAGACCGCCGAGTCGCTCGAGCGCAGTGTGCCGCTGCCTGCGGCGCACTACTTCGACGACATCGATCCGCAGCCCGACTGCGTGGTCACGACCGAGATCGCCTCGGGCCGCCCCGAGGACGACATCCGCCGCATGCGCATGGCGGCCTGGCACGGCGCCGACCACATGATGGTCATCCGCACCGCCGGGCAGTCGCACATCGACGGGCTGCTCGAGGGCACTCCCGAGGGTGTGGGCGGCATCGCGGTCACGCGCAAGCAGGTGCGCCTCACGCGCCGCGCGCTCGACCTCATCGAGGACGAGGTCGGCCGCCCGATCAATTTCCATAGCTACGTGAGCGGCGTCGCCGGTCCCGAGATCGCGGTCATGTTCGCCGAGGAAGGCGTGGCGGGCGCCCACCAGGACCCGCAGTACAACGTGCTGTACCGCAATATCAACATGTACCGGAGCTTCGTCGATGCCGCCGAGGCCAAGCACGTGATGGCGGCTGCGGGCATCCTGCAGATCGACGGCGCCCACAACGCGAATGCGACCGCCATCAAGGCGTGGAAGGTCATGCCCGAGCTGCTCGTCCAGCATGCGATCAACTGCGCCTACTCGCGGGCGGTCGGGATGGCGGCCGAGTCGATCGCGCTCTCGACCGTGCCGCCGGACGCGGCGCCCGCGCCGTGCATGCGCATGGACCTGCCGTACGCGATCGCGCTGCGCGACCTCTTTGGCGAGTACAAGATGCGGGCGCAGCAGAACACGCGCTACATGGAGTCTGACGGGCGCGAGGCGACCGTCGCGCACGTCATGAACATCCTGATCTCGCGATTGACCAGCGCCGATATCCAGTCCACGATCACGCCTGACGAGGGGCGCAACGTACCCTGGCACTACAACAACGTTGCGGCGGTCGACACCGCCAAACAGTCGCTCGTGGGGATGGACGGCTTGCGCGAGATGGTGCACGTGGACCGCGAGAACCCCGAGCTTGCCACGCGCGTACGCGAGCTCAAGGAGCGCGCGGTGCTCTTCCTCGAGGCGATGCTCGCCGACGGCGGGTACTTCGCCGGTGTCGAGGAGGCGTACTTCGTCGATTCCGGCGAGTACCCCGAAACCAACGACGACGGCATCGCCCGCTGCTCGGACGGCGGCGTCGCGGCGGGCACGATCGTCCCGCGTGCGGATGACTACCTAGCGCCCGTGTGCCATCACTTCGGCGAGAACCACCTGCCCGAGGGGTACGGAGATGGCGGTGCGTCGCCCTGCGACCTCATCGGCGGATGCACGCTGTGTGACGACAGCAAGGTTCCGTTCATAGATGAGTTGGACCCGACTGATAACGTCAGCGTGCGGCTCGGCGAGACAGCGGAGCTGCGCGAGAAAGGGCTCATCAAGCCCGAGGTGGAGTGGGCGGGCGACGGCATCGTGGTCGTCACGATGTTCCTGCCTGCCGAGGAGCGCGTCGCCGAGGCTGCGGCGCTCGAGCTCGGCCAAGCCATGAACCTTGCCGAGTGCGAGGTCATACATAGGCGCGTCATGCATCCTGCCGAGGGGACGCTCGTCGAGCTGCGCGGGCGGCTTGACGTCGCCATCGATCCGGCGACCCTGGTGATTCCGGAGCCGCCGGAGGTGCTGACGGACGAGGAGATCCGCGAGTTCGTGGCGGAGCGGAATCTGCGAGTGGTAGCCGCGACGGTCGGCGACGACGAGCACTCGGTCGGGATGCGGGAGATCCTTGACATAAAGCACGGCGGGCTCGAGAAGTGGAGTTTCGGCGTGACCTATCTGGGCACGTCGGTGCCGATCGAGAAGCTGCTGGATGCCGCCACCGAGCACGCCGCGAGCGCGGTGCTGATCTCGACGATCATCACGCACAACGACATGCACCGCGACAACATGCAGAAGCTCGCCGACCTTGCGGTAGAGAAGGGCGTGCGCGACCGGTTGCTGCTCATCTCGGGCGGCACGCAGGTCACCAACAAGCTCGCGAAGAGCTGGGGAATGGACGCAGGGTTCGGACGCGGCACGAAGGGCATCGATGTCGCGAGTTTCATCGTGCGCACGCTACGCGACCGAGGCATGTAGAAGCAAAACTAGCCATATGGGCAGCTTTACTTTTGATATGGCGAGTTCTACTTTGGATACATGAGGGCAACGTACACAGCCGAGGACGTCCTTGGCACGCGCAGCAAGGTTCGCGTGCTGCGCGTGCTGCATGGCGTGAGAGTCCCGCTGAACGCATCGCAGATCGGATACCGGACCAAGCTCTCGCAGCCGGCGGTTTCTGCCGCGCTCGAAGCTCTGGCGGACATGGGTCTTGTCGAGAGTGCATCAGCAGGACGCGCGCGGGTGCACTGGCTGGTGAGAGAGAACGTGTATGTCCGGGAGATGGTCGACCCGGTGTTCCAGACCGAGGCAGCGGTGCCAGAGATGCTCGAAACGGACGTCAAGACCGCGTTCGGCCGGGAGACGGTCTCAATCGTTCTCTTTGGAAGCTATGCCAGGGGCGACCAGGATGCGGAGAGCGACATCGACCTGGTGATGGTCGTGGCGGACGAGGCGTTGCGGGCGAGGTTGGACAACTTCCTCTCGGAGAGGCTGGGTGAGCTTGGTAGTCGCTGGGGAGCCCGGCTATCGGCAATCGTGTACTCGGCAGCCGAAGCTGCGGGTCTGCACAGCGGTTCCTCGGCGTTCTACGAGTCCTTGGCAAACGAGGGCGTGGTCGTGAGCGGCATGCGGCCGGGCGATTGGCGGAGACATGGCCAAGAAGAGGGTGACGCGTCCGGCTCCGGCGTCTGATGCGCGCAACGCGATCCAGAAGGCGGTCGAGTTTCAGGCGGCAGCCTCTGCGGCGCTGGACGCGGAGCAGTGGAACGCCGCGGGGCTGGGCGCCATTCACGCCGGGATCGCCGCTGCGGATGCGGCTTCGATCGCCGCAGCGGGAGTCCGCAACGCGTCAAAGGATCACTCGGGCGCTGTCGAGGTGCTCGACGACGAAGTGGTGGAGTTCGGCACCTCGCAACGCCGACAACTGGCCGGGCTGCTCAAGATGAAGTACGCAGTCGCCTACGATCAGCGTTTGCTTGGCAGAGTCGAGGCGCGCAAGCTCGTCGACCATGGCGAGCGGTTCGTCGCATGGGCGCGACAGGTGGTGGAACGTCATGTCCAATGAGCCCCGCGTCGTAGATGCGCTCGTCGCCGAGATCGGCTCGACAACCACTATCGTGTCGGCCTTCGACGGGCTCGCCGGTTGGCCAGACTCGCAGCCGCGGCTCCTTGGCCAGGGTGTTTCTGCGACCACTGTGCTCCAGGGCGACGTGCGTGTCGGCGTGGATGCCGCGCGCGCGGAGCTTGAGGCTGAAGTCGGCCCGCTCGCGCCGGAGGTAACGCTGGCGACCTCCTCGGCGGCGGGGGGTCTGCGCATGACCGTGCACGGGCTCACCGCCAAGATGACGGCGATGGCGGCGCGCGAGGCGGCGCTCGGGGCGGGCGGCGTCGTTGAGTACCAGACCGCGGGGCTGCTGCGAGACGTGGACCTTGAGCGCATCGACGAAGCCGCGCCCGGGCTGATCCTGCTCGCGGGCGGCGTCGAGGGCGGCGACACAGAGACGGTGCTCGCCAACGCCTGGCGTCTGACCGAACTCGAGTCACGCGCGATCGTCGTGTACGGCGGGAACTCGGCGGTAGCGAACGAGGCGCGCGAGCTTCTCGAGCGCGCGGGGTTCCGTGTGCGCGTCACGCCGAACGTCTACCCCGACGTGGACGAGCTCGACATCATCCCCGCGCGCGCCGTCATCCACGACGCGTTCGAAGAGCACATCACGCACGCTCCGGGCATGGAGCGCATCGGCGAGGTCGTGTCCGGACGCATCCTCCCGACGCCCGGTGCGGTGCTCATCGCCGCCGAGATCCTGGCCGCCGAGATCGGCGACCTTGTCGTCGTCGACGTCGGGGGTGCCACGACCGACGTCCACTCGGTAACGGACGGTTCTCCCGAGATCGCGGCGCTACAGACGGAGCCTCAGCCCCGGAGCAGGCGCACGGTAGAGGGCGACCTCGGCACCTTCGTGAGCGCCCGTCACGTTGCTGCGCTGCTTCCGGAGATCGAGCGGCCTGAGGTGTTGCCGCCGGCGCTTCCGAACACACTCGCGGAGATCGAGGCCGCGGTGGCGCTTGCCCAGGTGGCGGCCCGGGCAGCCGTCCATCGCCACGCGGGCGCGCTCGCGCACCTCTACACACCCAAGGGGCGCCAGACTGTGGCCCGCGGCCGCGACCTGACGGCCTGCCGGTTCGTGATCGGAACGGGGGGCGCACTTACGTGGCTCTCTGGCGGCGAGACGATCCTCGAAGCTGTCCGGGCGAACCCGTCGGGCGACGAGCGACTGCTGCCGCCGTCAGACGCCCGCGTCGCGCTGGACGCCGACTATATCTTCGCGGCATGCGGCGCTCTCTCGGCCCACTTCGCCGCGGGTGCCGTGGCAGCGCTCATGCGCGAGAGCTCGGGACTCTAGCAGGTGTTGTGGCCCCCACCGCCGCGCGCTACGCTCGCTGGTGGGGAAACGCGCAAGTGTAAGACGCAGTGATGCGGATGAAGGGGAGAGTCATGAGCGGACGATCGGCTTCTCGAGGATGGCTCGCGCTGGTGCTGGCGATCGTGCTCCTGCTCGCACTCACGCTCGCCGCGGGCTGCGCGAGGGGCGACTCCGGCGGGGTCGACGAGCCCGGTGGGGTCCCCACCGAGGAGCAGGGGCAGGAGCAGGGGCAGGCCGGGGACGCCATCGTCGGCTCGAACACCGACCAGATTCCGCCCGGACGTGAGATCGCCGAAGGCGGCGGCGGGCCGCTCAGTTACACCTTCCGCGAAGAGTGGCGCCGCGCACTGGCCGAGGCCGAGTCATGGACCGCGGGTGCGTACCTCATATCGGCGTCAGGCGACATGATCAACAACGAGGGCGTCCCGAGCTACTGGTCGATGAACTTCCTGAACCCCGACGCCAGCGCGGTGCTCATTGTGACCATCGACCCGTGGGGCGAGGTCACCGAGACGCGCGAGGTCACCGGTGATTCGCTGAAGTCCTTCGTCACCGAGTACACCAAGCCGATCCCCTACGACGTCATCGACAGCGATGAGGTCGTAGTGAAAGGAAGCCTCACCCTGGGCGCCGAGTACGACCTCGTCAAGACCAAGGACCCCCGCGTCGGCCTCAACTTCAGCGTGCTCGACGGCAGCGGTCCATACTGGCAGTACACGCTCTTCTACACGTCCTCGGCGGAGTACGTCAGCGCGCAGATGAACGCCCTCACCGGCGAAGCGAAGATCCTGGACAAGCCATGATGCCTGCGCGTGCGACCGTCACCGTCGACACGGCCAAGATCGCCGACAACACGCGGCGCGTCGTGGCGGCACTTGGGGACGTCGACGTCATCGGTGTCACGAAGGTCACCTGCGGCGCCCCCAAAGTCGCGCGTGCGATGCTTTCCGGCGGTGCCGTCGGCATCGCTGATTCGAGACTAGAGAACATCGCCGGAATGCGCGAGGCGGGAATCGATACCTCGTTCTGGCTCCTGCGCGCGCCTGTTCCCGCGCTGGCCGAGGAGACCGTCCGCCTGGCCGACGTGTCGCTCGAAAGCGAGATCGACACGCTCCTGGCGCTCGATGCCGCTGCTGCGCGGCTCGGTGTGCGGCATGCAGTGGTCGTGATGGTCGACCTCGGCGACCTGCGCGAAGGCATGATGTCTGGCGCGCTCCCGGGCTTCCTCGAGCGGGCGGCGACGTTTGCGAACATCGACATCACCGGCGTCGGCGCGAGCCTGACCTGCTACGGAGCTATCGTTCCGACCGCCGAGAACCTCGGCGAGCTTGTCTCGCTTGCCGAGGCCGCGGAGCGGCAACTCGGTCACCCGCTCCTTGTGAGCGGCGGCATGTCGAGTTCGCTCGACGCGCTCGTCGCGGGAGAGCCTCCGCCTCGCATCGACAACCTGCGCATCGGTGAGAGCATCATCCTTGGCGTGAGCACGGTGACGCGGGAGCCGATCCTCGGCCTACATACGGACGCGGTGCGGGTCGCCGTGCCGGTCATCGAGTGCATGCGGAAGCCGTCGGCGCCGTGGGGCGTGATCGCGCAGGACGCGTTCGGGGGCAACCCGGACTTCGAGGACCGCGGCGAGCGACTCCGCGCGATCTGCGCCCTCGGCCGGCAGGACGCGCCGCCCGACGGTCTGCAGCCGATCGATGCACGCGTGCAGGTGCTCGGCGCATCGAGCGACCACCTGATACTCGACGTGGACGACCTGGCCGAGCCGCCCGCGATCGGCGACACGATCGAGTTCGTGCCGACCTATGCGGCGACGCTGGCGCTCTTCACGTCGCCCTATGTCGAAAAGCGGTTTGTCTAGCCGGACGCGGCGCGCGCGCCCGGCCGACGGCTACCGGTCGAGCTGCACTTGTATCGCGCTCTTGATGGAGTTCGGCACGCTCGCCGTTCCGCCAAGGACGTAGTAGTCCTGGACCTTCATCCGGTTCGCATAGGTGTATGAAGCGGCCTCGGCACTGAGGCCCCGGCCGGACGTGACGAGCACGACGCCACCGAACCGCCCCACCATCGCTCCACCCGCGAGCGCGTCTGGGATCTTCGCTGCAGTGCCGATCGTCCCCGGACCCGCGAAGTAGGCGTGTGTCGCGTTCTCGGCGATGACCTTGGCGGTCTCGTAGCGGTTGGCACCATACCAGCGGTGGTCTGCCGGAACGCCGAGCGTCGTTCGGGTCGCCTCGGAGATTGTCGCCGGCCCTCCACCGATCCACCTGCGTAGCGGCACTTCCATATGAACCGGCACGTGCGCGGCGAGAACCGCGAGTTCGTTGGCGGTCGCGCTCGGCACAGAGTCTTTCGACACGAGCAGGATCGGCGCGCCGCGGTGACGGGAGATTGCCGAGAGCGCGAGCGCGTCGAAGAACTTCGCGGGGTCGGCGCCGTTGGCGAACAAGACATCCGGCCCGACCTCGGCGGGGCGAACGGTTCGCATGCGTCTCGAGATAGCCGCCGCCATGTCGTACCGGCCACCGGTGCTCAGCAATCGCTCCACATTCGGTTTGCCGACGATCGCGGCGAGATCGCCCATGCGCGCTGCGGGCACCGACGTCGTGCCGCCGACGACGATGATCTTCAGACTCGGCTCGTCGAGCTTCATCGCCTTGAGCGTGTTGGCAGTGTCCGCGGGCAGACGCTTCTGCGCCGTGAGCAGCAGTGGCGCGTCGTAGGTCCAGCACAGTCCGGCCGCAGCCAGCGGGTCCGCCGCGGCCGCGTCCTCTCCGGATGCGATGATCACGTACTTCGTGCCCTTCCAGGAGTTGCTCTGGACCCAGTGCGACTTCTTCGCCATCGCGGCGGCGGTGCCGTATCGGTCGGTGACGGTCGTGGGGATACGCTCGGCCACACAGCGGCGCTTGGCCGTGTAGATGTCGTTGCGACTGGCGCGGCCGTCGTTCCATGCGACGCGGCCGGCTTTGATGTCGGCGAACGTGTTCACCGACTGCCACAGTGAGCCTGGGGCGACCCACCGCTTCATGTCTGTCGCGAATTCGTAGGTCCGGACGCACCCGTTCGCGCCCCCGTCCGAGGCGATCCACGCGACTGTGCCGTCGCCGATGCGCGCACCGACGTCGCCGGTCGAGTTGGCCGTAATGAGGAATCCGAATCCTCGGTTGAAGTCGTAGCAGTAGATCTCGTCGTCGTACCAGACGCCGTGAAGGAAGCTGTGCTCCCGGCCGTACCAGACAGCGATGCCGTCGTCGATGTCCGGGTTGTAGAAGTGGCCGTAGTCTGCCTGAAGCTCGTCGAGAAACGAGATCTCCTGCTGGTCGCTGCCGTCGTACTCGCAGGCCCAGATCTCGTTGTCGGTCGTCGTCTGGTACACGACATGTCCGCCGTCGAGTGAGGGGAACCTCTCGCTCACGGACGCCGTGTTAGTGATGTTGTTCGCGGTCGGAACGAGGTCGGAGATATCGACCATGTACAGGTCCCAGATGCCGCCACCGGTATCTCCGGTGAACACGATGTGGTCGGAGTAGATGGCCGGGTCGTTCTGCTTCCACGGACCGCCGGCTACGACGTGGTCGGCGTGAGTGGCAACGTCATACCAGTGGATGTGTCGCTCTCCGGTTCCCACGTTCCAGTCCGTGTATGTGATCACGCCATCATGGATGTCAGGCTCGACTTGATCGTGGGTCTCGTTCCCCGGGATGTTGTACGCGATTCTTGTGACGCCGTTGTCCGCGGAGTCGTAGACGAGCAGGTCCCTGCCTGTCGACCCTCCGGAGTCTATCTCTCACACGACGTAGCGGCCATCGGTCCTCGCGTGCCTCTCCGCCTGATCCGGCACGTCCACGACACCGATCTGGCGCTTGGTGTAGCTCACCGCCGCGTACGCCGGCGTGGCTGTTGCGAGCAGCACTACACAGAAGATCACGCACGACAGCGCGACGAGGACTCGGCGACTCATGTGAATCTCCCTCCCGAAAGGTCGGCGCGCCCGCGCAACCGCGAACGCCCCCTATGCGAGTATATGCGCCTCCCGCCCCACGTGTCCCTTGTGGGTGCCTCGTGCGAGTGGGACGATTGCCCAAGGAAGGAGCCGCCCGGTGCTCGCCATCGCCATCCTCTCGCTGTTCGGGTCCGCTGCTATCGCGTACTTGATCGGCTACGCGTACGTCGCGCCGCGAGACGCATTCCTCCGCACGAAATGGGGCATCTGGCTGCTGATCGCGGGCGGCCTCTCTTTCATCTTCCTGCCGCCGCAGCTCACGGCAATGGACTCCCTCACGGGGTCGACGTCGGCGCAGCTCGGGTCGATGGCCAACATGTTCGCGTGGCCGTCGACCATCTCCAAAGGCGTCTACATCGGCCTCTGGATCGTCACGACACTCATCGGCCTCCTCGCCGGGTTGCGCATCTGGAAAGCTGGACAGCCCGATTGGCGGGCGTCCGGCGGCTCGAACGCATGGGATTCCTCGGCGGCGGGCCGTGTTCGGGCGCTGCTCCCGATGGCCGACTCGCTCGATGAGGCGCTCGACGTGATTGCGCGCCAGAACCCCGATGCCCGATCGCTCGAGCGCGTGGCCGAGGACCTTCGGCACATCGGCACCCGATTCGTCGCGGATCTTCCAGCAGGGACCGGGGCGGTCTACGGGATGGTCACGGCCAAGCTCCCGCCTGCGCTGGCACAGGTCGTGACGGGCTTCCTGCTCGAAGGAGCGGGTCGCGGCGGCGAGATTGCCCGCGTGCGCTAGCGCCTAAGCGCTGTCGTCCCCCTGCGCCATCCAGTACTCGGTGAATTCGCTCGCGCGGCCGTCCTTGGCGAGGTGGACGATCCAGACGTTCGCGTAGGTTGCGGCGCTCTTGTGGGTCGGTCCGACGCCCACGGGGTACTCGGTTATTCCGGCGATCACGAACGTGCCACCCTCATTCGCGACAACCTCGTACTCAAATGACCACTCGATCGAGGAATCTCCGGCCGCGATCCACTCCCGCACGATGGAGTCGCGTCCCTCCCAGGGCTCCTCAAAGGGGCCGGGGCGGTAGATCGCGTCCTCGGTGAAGAGCGCTGCGATGTCGTTCGGCGCGTCGGTCGACCATGCGAGCAGATAGCCGCGCATCCATGCTTCAGCCTGATCCTTCATGCCGTCTCCGATTCGGTCAGTACGCGGGCCGACTACTCCTTGGTGAGTTTGCCCAGGAAGGGGAAGAACTCCTCGTCAAGCACCGCGTAGCCCACGCCGTTGAGGTGTGAGTCCTCCGGGCTGACAGCGAGTCCCTTCGGCAGCGCTCCGCCCTGCGACACCAGTGTGCCGTAGAGGTCGAACACGTGCACGTTCTTGTTCCCCTCGGCGAGCTTGTCCAGTTCGGCGTTGTACTTCTTGTGCAGGTCAACGAGCTCGCGAGTGGTTTCGCCCGTCACCCGCGGCAGTGCGTTGCCAAGGACGAGCGTGATGTCGCGCCCCTTGGTCGCCTTCACCACCTGGCGCGCGTACCCGACGTTCTCCTTGAGCCTCGCGCTCACATCTGCCGAGGAGTTCGCTTCGAAGTCCACGAAGCACAGCTTGAAGAAGACGACAGTGCCGTCCGGCACCTGTGCGATGTAGCCGGCCGCGCTCTTGCCGATGTCGGGAGGCGATGCGAGCTCGGCGTAGTAGAACGCGTAGTCCCTGTCGAGGACCGGGTCCTCACCGTCCCACTCCCAGTAGTCGAACCAGCCGCGCATGACCGATCTGCCGAGCATGAGAACCTGCTTGTTGTGGTGGCCGCTCCGCTCGCCGGGCAGCTTCCAGGGCGACGTCTGCTCCGGGGTCTCCTCGGCAGGTTGCTCCTGCTGCGTGACCTCGGTGGGCTTGGCCCAGTCGGGTACGTTGTCCGAAGTGAGCTCTACGCACCCGCTCGTGAGGGCGAGAGCGACCGTTACGGCGGTCAGGGCGATGAGGCGTTGGTGTCTCAAGCGGGAACCTCCCTGCTCTCCTCAGTCACAGAGTACCCCACGGGGTCGGGTGGGTGGAGTTGCACAGTGACTCAAATCACCCAGCCGGGGTAAGGACTGGTCGATAGACCTACAAGAAGAGCACATCGCCCGGCGGTTGTGCGCAGTCTGCGGTAGTGGAGGCTCTCCCGATGAAACGTACACTCAGCGTTCTCGTTGTAGCTCTTCTCGTGGCGGTGTTGCTTGTTCCTGCGGCGGCGCTGGCGAAGGGCGGGGGCGACGCAGCCAAGGGTCGCGGCAAGAGCTCCGCACCCGGGCAAGTCAAGAAGGCCGGTGGCGGTGCGGCAGAAGCGGACGCCATGAGCTTGGCCGGGGAAGCGGAGTCGCTGGACGGCGAAGGCGCGGTCGAGGCCGACACTGACAGTGACACTGACGGCGCCGGTGCCGGCAAGGGCAAGGCGCTCGGCAAGACGAAAGAGAAGCACGTGCGTTCGCGCGAGGCGAGTGGCGCGGCCGAGTCGGAGGACGGCACACCAAAGCGCACCGGGATAGAGAACGCCCTCGGCCGTATCCAGGCCAACATCGCGAAGGCCGAGGCAAAGGTCGAGGCGGGCACCAAGAAGCACGTTCCTCCCGGACTGCTGAGGGTACTCGAGAAGTTCCTTGGCTGGCTTGGGCTGGCCCCGGTGGCCACGGAACCCGTGCCGGACGAAGTGGGAGACGGTTCCGAGGAGACAAGCGTCACGCCCGAGCCCGGATCCGACGAAGATTCGAGCACCGTGATTCCTGAGGAGGGCGAGGAACCCCTCGCGACCCCGTAGTCAGGGGCGGTCGTGCGCGGGTAGCGCCACCTTGTCGGAAAGGGTCCCTCCGGGGCCCTTTCTGCGTTCCCGGCGCGGGGATTGCTAGAATGTCGGCAGTCCGCACGCCAAGCACGGAGGTCCGCATGTCAATCACAGCTTCGCCGACGAAACGATGGGCCGCCGTTGCCGCTGCAGTCGCGTTCGCAGTCGCGGGTGTCGCCCTCACCAGCGCCATCCCTGCAGTTGAGGGCCTGGGCGAGAAGGTGCGCCTGCCGATGTTTCACGGCGGCTCGACCTGGGTCAACATGGCGACCTTCACGCTGATGGGTGTCTTTGGCGCGATCTACTACATCACCGAGCACAAGGGCGCGTACGGGTGGATGGCCGGGTTCATGGCGATCTCGGCGCCACTGTGGCTGGCGAACACGGTCATGGGGGTCATCGCCGCGGCCAGCACGTGGGACTTCAGCGGGTCCAAGCAGTCGCCGATCGGCGTCATCTGGCAAGACCCGCGTCTGACCGCTCAGTTCTGGCTTCTCCTTGGCGTCGGGGGCCTGCTGATCGCGGTGCTGACGACCCAAAGTAGGCGCGTTCACGCCTTGGCTGCGATCGCGTACACCGCGCTCATGTGGGTGCTCCTTGGCACGGTCATGTGGGGTCCGGCGCGGGCGCTGCATCCTGATAACCCGGTGTTGAACTCGGGACTCGACATCCAAGTCCCGTTCTTCTCAATCGTCGCGTGTGTGTTTGCGGCGGCGGTCCTCGGCGCGTGGCTGGTGCGTGACAGGGTCGCGCATGCAGAGGTCGCGCGGCTGGCCGAGGAGAGCGAAACGGCGCCGGAGCGCTAGATCGCCCGCGCCAACGCGAGTCCGGCTGCAGCCGCGAGGACGTCCTTCATCGGCCTACCACGCCTCCGCGAACGCGGGCACTTCTCTGCGTTCGACGAGCGTGAGCGAGTTGCTCTTGCACCGGGCACGGCACACGCCGCAACCCCAGCACTTCTCGCTCGCGACGACCGGGCGCTTGGCCCCGCTCTCGGGCGAGATCGCGCCGAACGGGCACAACTCGAGGCACTCTCCGCACGCGGTGCATGTCTCCTCGGCGAAGTCGATGATGTGCTCGCCGCGCCACATGACCTTGAGGTCGTGGGTGACGGTCATGTCCATAGCCATGCAGCCGCTCTCGAGATCGCAGTTGCAGATGGCCCCGATCATCGGCGTGATGAAGGTCCACACGGAGTGCATGAGCCCCTCGCGTTCGCACCGGCGGAGGAGCTCGACGGCCTCATCCTTGGTCAGGCGCTCCAGTGCGGGGAGGTCGGGACCGTCTGCGAAGCCCGCGAAAGCCTCCGCGAGGGTGTCGTCGATCGGGTTCGCGGTGACCGCAAGGCAGTAGCCGCTCTCCGGCTTGCCGGCGGCGGAGCGGCAGACGCAGGGGACCCGCACGATCGACGTGGCGATATCGAAGATGCGCTCGCACTCCTCGATCGGGACGGGCTGGCCGAAGTGGTGCTCCTGTTGGTTCCGATTGGTTCTCGCACGGATCCGGTCGCCAAGGAGAGCCGGTGTTGCGTCGAGCAGCTCCGCCGCCACGTTCGCGCGCTTGCGCATCCGGTCGAATCCCTGCACGAAGTCGATCATGTAGCCGCGGCGTGCGAGGTCGCTTTCGAGGTCGGTGATGTAGTTGCCGGCTTCGAGATACCATCGTTTGCCGTCGCCGTGCTGGACGCAGAACTGGCACATCTGTTCTCCAAGAGCGGTTGTGCGGTGCAGGCACATCGTAGCTGAATAGTGCGCTGCGACACATGTTGCGGCTTGTGAGCACCGAATGTAGCCGTTCGTCGGACGAAAGTCACGACGAGCGGTAGCGATACCGATGTCATGAGCAAGGCAGAATGTACGGTCGGCACGATAGGAAAATGTGAGCACGATGATTGCACGCGGCCACGGCCCACTGACCGAGGACATCACGACCGGCACCGATGCCGAACTCGTCCGCGTGTTGCTCAGCGCCCGCTCTTCGACCGAAGCCAACCTTGCATTCATCCTGTTGCGCGAATCCATGCCCGAGGAACCCGTAGTCCTCCTTGCGAACCTCCGCGAGATGCTCTCTGAGCTTCCGAGCCCGCCCTTCGCCGCCGGGACAGAGCTCTCGATTCTCGAGCGCGTTCTCGACTACGAGCATACGGGCCATTCCTACCGCTGCGAATTCGAGTCCGGCAAGGGCTTCTTCGGCCTGGAGTTCGTTGGCGACGGCAACCGTGTCGATGCCGTCGTGCTGCACGCCCCCGGCTACCGGACGGAGCTTCATGGCCGGGACGAGGACATGCTCGACCGCGGTGCGCTCGACTTGCTGCTCAAGCATGATGCGCTCGCCGACCGTCTCATCGAGGCGCTGCATACGCTCGGCCTGTCGTTCTCGCCGAAGTTCTACCTGAACGCGTGCGACTACGTGCTCGAGAACGGCGCAAGTATTGCTGCTGGTCTCGACGTACTGTTCTAGCACACTGGGTCGGCGGACTGCGGCCGGCATACCGGAGGCGTCATGCCGCTTCGCCTGCGCGTTTCTCTTGCGATTGTCGCGCTGCTTGCTATCGTTCTCGTGGTGGCGCTACCCCTCGCCGGGTGGTTGATGGAGCGGCGCGTCGCAGTCCTGGAGGATTATGAGGCGCGACACGAGTCGGAGATGGTTGAGCTCGCCCTGGACGCCAACCATGAGAACCTTGGGGGCATCGCGGAGGGCTGGGGCGCCTGGGATGACGCGTACCGGTACGTCACGGACCCGGCGTTTCGGCCGTCCTTCGAATCTACCGACTTCAACCGGGAGACGATTGAACCCGTTGACGTCGACGCGATGGCGTACTTCGATGCAGACGGGGCTCTCGTCGGCAGCGTGGTGATCGCCAGTCGCCCCGACGTGATCCCGGTGTTCGTCGCGAATCTCGCAGCCTTCTCGGCGGCCTACCCCGAGTTCTTTGCGGATACGCAGCCGCTGAACCACACTGCAGGCTACGCCCTCGTCGGCGGCGCCCCGTTTCTCGTGGTCGTTCGTCCCGTTACCACGAACTCGTTCGAGGACTCCTCGGGCTTCATTCTCGTTGCCCGGGAGCTCAGTGAGTCGCTTGCCGAGGACATCGCCACGCGCATTTCGTCGCGGGTCAGACTGCTTGAGACAGCCAACGCCCCCGCCGAGGCGATTCCCGTGGTCGCGGACTCGGCGACATCGGATCTGCGCATTGTTGCCGTTCGTTCGAACGACACTCTCACGACCTACTTGGGAGTGTCTGACATCAGCGGGAGACCGATCGGGGTTCTCGCGGTGGACCACTCCCGGCAGATGCTCGAGATGGCGCGAGACTGGTGGACGGTTCTGGTTGTCGGCTTCACTGGACTCCTGGTCTTCGTGGGCCTGGCCAGCTACGTCACATTCCAACAGCTGGTGCTCTCACGAATCTCGTCACTAGCCAGAGACGTTCGGCGCATAGGTGAAGAGGGTGAACACGGGAGACGGCTTGACATCAGCGGCTCAGACGAGGTCGCCGTTCTCGCGAACTCCATAGACGGCATGCTCACCGAGATTGACGCCAAGACCCAGGAGCTGTCGGCGACGGTCGAGGAGCTGGAAGACATCACGCACCGGCGTGACAGGCTGTTCGTGAACATGAGTCACGAGTTGAGGACGCCACTGAACTCGATCATCGGGTTCAGTGGTCTTCTTGCGTCCGGCGCGGTCGGGGAGCTCGCTCCGGAGCAGCATACACAGGTGCAGATGGTGAACCGGTCCGGCATGCACCTCCTGCGGCTCATCAACGATGTGCTCGATCTTGCCCGGTTGCGAGCGGTCGGCATGGGCATCGACCCGGAAGATGTGCCGGTTGGCCCGCTGCTCGAAGAGGTTGCCGACATGGTTCGCCCACTCGAGAACGGCGCGGGTGTGGAGGTGATTGTCGAAGCGCCCGCCTTGGACGTTTCGGTCCACACCGACAGGGGCCGGCTGCTTCAGGTCCTGCTCAACCTGGCGAGCAACGCGATGAAGTTCACCACCGAGGGGAGTGTCGCACTGCGCGCTACGGCGACCGGAGATGTGGTCAACTTCAGCGTGGAGGACACGGGGTGTGGAATCGAGCCCGCCGATCTCGCACGGGTCATGGATGAGTTCACCCGCGTGGGCATGGGCGATTCCATGACTGCAGCGGGAACCGGGCTCGGTCTTGCGATCAGCCGTGAGATCGTAGAGCGGCTAGGGGGCAACCTCCAGATTCGGAGCGCGGTCGGGCAGGGCACAAAGTTCACCTTCTCGCTGCCGCGAAATCCCGTCATCTGAGCCGCACTTCCCCTTCCGGCTTTCCGGCGCTATCATCACCCCACAACCGAATAGGTGCGTCGCATGGTGCCCGCACTGCTCCTTGGCGAAATGCCGAAGGCGTAGCAAGTGGGCTAACAGAGGGAAGCCGGTGAGAGACCGGCACGGATCCGCCACTGTGACGGGGGCTATCGGCCCGGCGAAACCCGCCGCGAGCCCCCGAAGTCAGGAGACCTGCCATGCGATGTGCGATGCGGCCTTCGAGAAACAGGGCTTGATCGCGACGTCGCCAACGCGGCGTCCCTCATCAAGACGAAACCCCGAAGACCCGGCCGGCAGCGGCCCGGGTTTTCTGCGTTTCGGCCGCAGGACCGTACCGATGCGTGAGAAAGGCATAAGATGTTGTACAGGAATCGCAAGACCCCGGCCCTTACGACCCTCGCCCTCGTCGCGGCGCTGCTGGTCGCGCTCGCGCTCCCGCTTGGCGGGTGCTCGAGTTCCGACGGCGCTTCCGGCGAACCTGCCGAGGAGACCGCGACAACCACGACGGCGACCTTCCCGGTCACCGTCACCGATGACGCTGGACGCGAGGTCACCATCAAGGCCGCGCCCGAGCGCATCGTCTCGCTCGCACCCGCCAACACCGAGATCGTGGCCGCGCTCGGGATGATCGACGAGCTGGTTGGTGTCACGACGTTCGACGACTACCCACCCGAAGTGGTCGATCTGCCCAAGATGGGTGATTTCGTGACGCCGAACATGGAGGCGATTGCCGCCGCCGAGCCCGACATCATCCTCGCGACGACCGGCGTGCAGGCCGATGTCATCACGAAGCTCGAGCAGACGGGCGCTGTCGTGGTGGCCGTCGATCCGCAGAATCTCGAGCAGCTGTACTCGTCCATCGGGATGCTGGGCAAGGTCCTTGGCGAACCCGACAAGGCGGCCAAGATCGTCGACGACATGCGCGCGGGCATCGACTACATCACGACGATCGTGTCCGCCGAGGAGTCGGCGACGTGCTTCATCGAGATCGCCCAGGACCCGCTTTTCACGGCTGGCAAGGGCACTCTTCTGGATGACCTCATCGCCGTTGCCGGCGGTGTGAACGTCGTGACACAGGACGGCTACATCGGGTATTCGCTCGAGCAGCTGGTGACCGACAATCCGCAGGTCTACCTAGCAACGAAGGGCTCGATGAGTGACCCGGCCGACCTGGCGAAACGTCCCGGCTACGACAAGCTCGCCGCAGTCGCGGGTGAGCGCGTTGCCGTTCTTGACGACAATCTCATCAGCCGCCCCGGCCCCCGCGTGGTCGAGGGCGTGGGTGAGTTGGCGGTGGCACTTCACCCCGGCCTGTTCACCAAGAAGTAGCTGCCGATGAGATCCGCGTCCCACACTCGCCCGGCCGTCGCAATCGCTGCGCTGCTCGCGCTTCTGGTGATCGCGATGCTGGCGGGTGTGGGGCTCGGCGCTGTCCGCGTGGCCCCTGTGGAGGTGGTCGCAGCGGTAGGCCGTGCGGTCACGGGTGCTGATGCTCCTACGGCCGATGCCGTGATCGTCGACATCCGGCTTCCGCGCGTGTTGCTGGCAGCGCTCGTTGGGGCGTGTCTCGCGACCGCCGGTGTGCTCTACCAGGCGCTATTCCGCAACCCGCTCGCCGACCCGTACATCCTTGGCATATCGTCCGGTGCCGGGCTCGGCGCGATCATCGCGATCGTCGGGACCGGGGGCGGGACCATCATCCGATACGGTGCGGTTCCCGCTGGATCGTTCCTGGGAGCAACGCTGACCATCGGGCTCGTGGTGCGGCTCGCTTCGGCGCGCGGGAGGCTCGACACCACGTCGTTGTTGCTCGCCGGCGTTGCGGTTTCATACACGCTTGCTGCGATGACCTCGTTCATCATGGTGTTCGCGCGCGAGTCGATGGCGTCGGTCGTGTTCTGGATGATGGGGGGGCTGACCTCGGCCTCGTGGCCCTACGTTGCGGCCGTCGCGCCGATGTTCGCCGTCGGCCTGATCGTCCCGCTCGCCAACACGCGGGCGCTCAACCTCATGCTGCTTGGCGACGAGCGCGCCGGGCAACTCGGTGTCGAGGTCGAGCGCTTCAAGCTGCTCGTGCTCGGCGCAGGATCGCTTCTCGTGGCGGCGGCCGTGTCGGTCTCAGGTCTGGTCGGCTTCGTGGGGCTCATGACGCCGCACATGGTGCGCCTGGTGCTCGGACCCGACCACCGGTTGCTCGTGCCTGCCTCGGCGATCGGCGGCGCGACGCTCATGGTGCTCGCCGACCTCGTTGCGCGCACCGTGCTGGCACCGGTGGAGATCCCGGTCGGTATCGTGACCGCGCTGGCGGGTGGGCCGTTCTTCGTGTGGCTTCTGGTGCGAAGGGAAGCTCGCCGATGAGTGGCCTGCGCTACGCGAACGCGACGGTCGGCTACGGTGTTGCTGCGATCGTTGCGGACGTGGCCCTGTCGGTCGCGCCAGGGGAACTCGTGGGGCTCATCGGGCCCAACGGCGCGGGCAAGTCCACGCTGCTCCGCGCGGTCACGGGCGTGGCCGATCTGATCGCGGGCTCGCTCGAGATCGATGGCGCGCCGGTCGCGCGGCTCGACGCTCGTCAACGCGCGCGGCTAGTGGGCGTCGTGCCGCAGACGTTCGCCGCGCCGTTCGCCTTCTCTTCGCGGGCCTACGTCGAGATGGGTCGCCATGCTCACCTCGGACGGCTCGAAGCGCCGGGGGAGACCGACGCGCACATCGTCGCCGAAGTCATGGAGGTCACCGACACCGCGCGGCTCGCCGACGACCCGGTCGACACGCTCTCCGGCGGCGACCTCCAGCGCCTGACGCTCGCGCAGGCGCTGGCGCAGCAGCCCCGCGTGCTGCTGCTCGACGAGCCGACAAGTCACCTCGACCTCAACCACCGGCTGCAGGTGCTCGACCTCGTTCGCGACCTTGCCGACTCCGGAATGGCGGTCCTTGGCGCGTTTCACGATCTCGACCTGGCGGCGCGTTACTCCGACCGGCTCGCCGTCGTGGCCGACGGTGCCATGGCGCTCACCGGCGCTCCGGAGGAGGTTCTCACCCCGGAGACGCTGCGCGAGGTGTTCGCGGTGCGCGCGGTGGTCGGGACCGATGCGGTCACCGGAAGCGTCAGCGTCACTCCGGTTCTGCGCGAGGCCACCAGCGTCCCGGCCGACGGGCCGCGCGTGTTCGTTGTCGGCGGCTCGGGCGCCGGTGCGCCTATCATGCGCCGGCTCGTGCTCGCTGGCTTCCGCGTGAGCGCCGGAGCGCTGAACCGAGGCGACGTCGACGCGGCGGTTGCCGACGCGCTCGGCATCGAGTTCGTGGAGTTGCCGCCGTTCGGGGAGATCGACCCACCAGCCGAGGACCGCGCCGCGCACCTCGCCGCGGCCGCCGATGTGCGCCTGGTCTGCGACGTGCCCTTCGGGCGCTCGAACCTGGGCAACCTGCGGGCGGTGGAGCGGGCCGGGACGCCGACCGTGCTCGTGGGCGAGATGACGCCGGAGCGCGACTTCGCGGGCGGCGAGGCCGCGGCGATCTGGGAGCGCATCGTGGGCTCCGGGGGCACCTGTGTGCAGGATGTCGATGCGGCGCTCGCGGCGGTGGAACGTCTCGCGCGTTCCTAGCGCGTGCAGGCGCAGGCGCAGTCCTGCGCCACGGGCGTCACGGGCACTTCGAGCCCGAGCTCGGCAAGCGCCTGGGTGACCGCAGACACCGCGAGGCCGGGAACGTTGTTCTGCCGCGAGATGTGCAGCGCGAACACCGACTCGAGCACGTCGTGCGCGAGCACGCGCACCGCGTCACCTGCGGCGTCGTTGGAGAGATGTCCGCGCGTGGACAGAATCCGCTGCTTGAGGAACCACGGGTACGGTCCACCCGTCAGCATCTCGACGTCATGATTGCATTCGATGCCAAGGAGATTGCACCCGGACAGCGCTTCGGCTGCCTCCGGCGTCAGGTGTCCGGTGTCGGTGACCACGCCGAGGGTCACGCCGTCGGGGGAGCGGAACCGGAAGCCGACCGGCTCGGTGGCGTCGTGCGACACCGCGAAGGTCGTGACCTCAAGGCTGTCTATCGCGATCTGCTCACCCGCGCACACTACGCGGGTGTCCGCCGCCTCGCGCTCCAGCCGCGACGCGTGCAGCGTCCCGCGGGTCGCATACACCGGCACGCCGAGGCGCGAGGCCAGTACGCGCACGCCGCGCACGTGGTCGCCGTGCTCGTGCGTGACCAGGATCGCGCGGATCTCCTCGGCGGGAATGGCGTGCTCGGCGAGGCGTCGCATCGTCTCGCGTGCCGAGAAGCCGCAGTCCAGCAGCACCGTGCCGCCCGACCACCGCACGGCAGTCGCGTTGCCCGAGGAACCGGAGCCGAGAAAGACGACCGAGAGTGTCGTCGTGGGAGCGATGTCGTTGAGTGGCATGGGGCGATTCTACTCCAGCGCGCCGACATCGCGAGTTGCCCTCGCCGCCCGCGCCCGCGCACCCGGCCTACCGCTGCATCGAGAGCATCTCGCGCGTGCGCTTCCATGCGAGGGGAACGCCGCCGATCTGCCACCAGTACAGTACGTACGTCAGCCGCTTCATAAAGATGGCGGGTATGCCGCTCAGATTGAGGCCGAACATCCACCCGACGCCCCAGCGCGGCCCAACGCTCACGAACTCGCCGTGCTGGTGAGGGTGGTAGGGCACGGGCTCGCGGTCGCGCAGCTCGCGCAAGATGTTGCCGGCAGTGTGCTGTGCCTGGCGGATCGCGAACTGCGCCAGCATCGGCAGGGTGCGGTTGGTCTCCGAATCGCGGAACGACGACACGTCACCAATGATGTAGACGTTCGGATGCTGAGTCGAGCGACAGGTCTCATCCACGACGAGTCGGCCGGCATTGTCGGCAGCGAGTCCCCAACCGATCGCGTCGGGATCGGCCTTCGCACCTCCGCAGAACACGAGAACGGAGGCGTCTATCTCGCGTCCGTCCTCGAGAAGGACGGCGTTTCTGGTGACCTCGCGAACCATCGACCCCAGGACGGTCTTGACACCCATGCGTTTCAGCCTCCGCATGGCCTTCGCCCGTTGCGCCTCACGCAGATCGTAGAGGATCTCCGAACGGCCTTCGACGAGTCGGACGCGCAGGTCGGCGGGATCGATGCCTGCCGCACGCGCCCGTATCGGCAACATCTGCCCGAGTGTCCCGATGATCTCGATGCCCGTCGCGCCTCCGCCGATGACCGTGAAGCTGAGTACGCGCTGGCGCTCCTCGGCGGTCGAAGCCATCACGGCCCGCTTGAACGCCGCCTCGACGCGCCGCTGTAGTTCCTGGGCGTTGGCGACCGACCACATCGTGACTGCGTGTTCCGACAGGCCCGGCACTGGCGGCACGAACGCGATCGCCCCGGTGGCGATCACCAGGCGCCAGAACGGGACCTCCTTGCCCTTCTCGTCGCGAGGCCCGAGGACGACAACCCTGCGTGCCGCATCAACGCGATCCACGCGGTTGTAGCAGACGGTGACGGGTAGGTTCTTGAACACTGCCGGGTGCCATAGTTCGCAGAACTCCGGCCGAGGAGGTCCGACTGCGACCAGGTCGAGCTCGGAAAGCGCCTGCTGACACGGGTTGGGCTCCACGAGCATGATTTCGACGTCGCTATTGGGACGCACGGCGCGCCCGAGATTCACGGCGAGCGTTGTGCCCGCGTATCCGCCCCCGGCGATGATTATCCTGCGAGTGCTTCTCTTCCCCGCACGACTCTCGGACGACCTGGTCTCCATACTCCACCCCCTCGTGCTTTTCTACCCCTTTGTTGAGTCCACCAGCGAAAGTGGAACATACGGATTGAAGCATACCCGGCACGCCCAAGCCGGTCGTTCTCCCAGCCAAGGAGGTCGAAGAAGATGTCGGTCGCCCTGTACTCGCTTTCGACATGTCCATACTGCCGCATGACGCGGCGGTTTCTCGACGACAAGAACGTCGAGTACGAGCTGACCGAGGTGGACCTGCTCGAAGGCCAGGAGAAGGAGGACACGGTCGCCAAGATTCGCGAGATTTCCGGCGGCGCATCGTTTCCAGTCGTCGTCATCGACCAGGAAGTGCTCGTGGGGTTCAACAAGAAGAGGATGAAGGAGCTGCTGGATCTGTGAGCAGCGCCGAAGCCCCGAAGCGACGAATGTTCGAGCGGGGAACCACGATCGACGACCTCAAGTCCTTCATGACCCCCTTTGTCGACCGACTCGGCTACAAGTTCAACACGGAAACGGAGTTCGTTGACGAGGTCCTGGAAAGCGAGCTCGAGATCCTCGAACTGACCGGCGACATCTACTGCCCCTGCCGGGTGCGCACAGGCGATCCCAAGCAGGACTACGCGATCGTGTGTCCATGCATCCCGTTCTTTCGTGATGAGTTTGCCGCCATCCGCAAGTGCTGGTGTGGCCTGTTTATCCTGAGAGACATCGAAGACGGCGCAGATCTCCTTGGTGTGGTCGACAAGCCCGAGGGCCCTGTCGAGGTCCCGGTCTTCCTGGCAAGCGATGTTCCACCCGGTCAGATCCGCCACATGAAGATCGGCAAGCGCGACATTGCCGTGGCCAACGTCGACGGCGAGTTCTTCGCGGTGTCCAACGTTTGTCGCCATGCCTTCGGCCCGCTCGCCGAGGGCTTCATGGATGGCCACTACGTGATGTGTCCCTGGCACGGCTGGCGCTATGACGTCCGGACCGGCACGACTGATCACCCGAACGCCGACGTGAAGACCTCCCCGGTCACACTCCGCCAAGGAGAGGTGTTCGTCCGGATCGGGTGAGGGCGGGCCCGGCCCCGCCATGTATCCTGTGATACCCTTAACTCGTCTGTATAGGGGTGTTCGCGGTTCTGGTGCACCCTCTTTGTGCTGCAAGTAGCGGAAGGCGAGATCGACTTGGCAAGAAGCGCGAGTTCAAGTCGCATATGGCTGCTGGTATTCATCGTCGTTGCGGCAGTGCTCACTCCGGGCATTGCCCTCGCTTGGAACGAGAACCTGCCCTCCTACCCGCCGATGGACCTTGAGGGTTACTGCTACCCCGAGTGTCACGACAACGGGGCGGGGGTCTTCAACGGCTTCGGGCCGCACGGGAACTACACAACCACCTCGGGCAAGTGCGACAACTGTCACACCGTGCACGCGGCTGCCGCAGGCAGTAAGAAGCTGCTCCCCAAGCCGACCATCCGGGCAACGTGCTTCACGTGTCACGATGGGTCGGGCGGCCGTGGTGTCTATGGCGTGATCGCAGCGCGAGGACTCACTCCGGGAGGCAACGGTCATCGGATTGACAAGACCGATCAGATTCCAGGTGGCAACAGCCTGTCGGGTGAGACGTCGACCGCAGTGTTCAAGGGCGAGGATTCGTACCTGACGTGCACGGACTGCCACAGCGCTCATGGCGCCGACTGCGTCCAGCCCTTCCAGGGTGAACGGATGCGCAACGAACAGTTGCGGTGGCCGTACATCTCGAGCAAGCTACTCAAGCAGATTCCGACGAGTGGCGGCGCCAAGGTGACCATGTACGGGTCCGACTGGTGTCTTGCATGTCACAAAGGTCGCAACAGTTTCGGCCCTACGCACAATCATCCCGTCGAGACGAGCGCGACCGCCGCACCCGGAGCACCCTACACCTACGGTCGCGTGCCGGTGCTCGCGAGCGACCTGCCGACCTCCACTACCGTGCTCAGTAGCCTCGTAGGAACCGCTGGTGTGCGCTACAATCGCGGCTTCCTGATGCCGTATCCCCGCACCCCCTGCAGACCGGACACGCGCCAATCTGTCAGCAGTGTCACGAGGACTCGCGAGATGCCGGTCAACTCGTGGGCAATGGGAGCATCGGAGACGCCACCCCGACGGTGATCGCACAGCCCGACGGTCTTGCGGCGACGGACAACCCGCGATTCCAGACCTTCCCGCACGAGTCGGTCAACAGGAGGCTTCTCGTCGAGACGTACGACAACCTGTGCATGAACTGCCATCCGACGACGAGTCTCCCGTGATGGCAGGCGGGTGAGAGCGGAGCCGAAGGGCACCCGTGCTCAGACAGTCCTCGACATCAGAAGAGGCGCCCGATGGGCGCCTCTTCTTCGTCTGCGGAAACTGCGCGCGGGACCCTTCGGCTCCGCTCCACTATCCCGCGGCAGGTGGCCGTGAGACACCCGTCCCAGTGTCGTCCTTGAACAGCTCAGCGATCCCGCCGAGGCTGCCGAGAATCCCGCTGACCTCCATGGGCAGGAAGACCTTGTTGGCCTGACCATTGGCGATCGAAGCGAGCGCATCGAGGTAGCGGATCGCGATCAGTTCGTTGTCCGGCTTGCCCGCGTGGATAGCCGTGAAGACGTTCGTGATGGCGCTCGCTTCACCCTCGGCAAGTGCGATCTTCTCGAACTTCTCGGCCTCAGCGACGGACTTGATGGCCTGCGCCTTGCCTTCGGCTCCCAGGATATCGGCCTGCTTGGTGCCCTCGGCGCGGGTGATTGCCGCTTGCTTGTCGCCGTCGGCTTCGAGAATCAGTGCGCGACGGGTGCGCTCGGCCTTCATCTGGCGGTGCATCGCTTCGGTGACGTCGACAGGCGGTTCGATGCGTTGCAGCTCGACACGCACGACGCGAACGCCCCACTTGTCGGTTGCGTCGTCGAGGATCTGGCGCAGAGCCGCGTTGATCTTCTCGCGGCTCGTGAGTGACTCATCGAGCTGCATCTCGCCGATGACGTTGCGCAGGTTGGTTTGCGCGAGCTTGGTCGCGGCGAGATAGAAGTTCGCGACGTTGTAGATGAGTTTCACCGGGTCGGTGGCCTCGTAGTAGACGACGGCGTCAACGGTGACCACGACGTTGTCCTTGGTGATGACCTCCTGCGGCGGCACGTCGACCACATTCTCGCGCATGTCGACCTTCGTGAGTCGGTCGATGAACGGGATGATGAAGTGTAGGCCTGAGTCGAATGTCTTCTGGTACTTGCCGAAGCGCTCGACGATGCCCTTCTCGTAGGGCCGCACTATTCGGATGGCGCTCGCGACGTACACCACCGCCACGAATGCTATCGGGACAAGGGCCAGGATGATGACGAAATCGTTCATTTCACTTCTCCATCTCGCCGGGGGTACGGTCGTGCGTCTGGTCGTCCTCGGCGGTGGCCGGGTGCACCATGAGATGGGCACCCACCACGCTGTCGACAACGACTGTCGTGCCTACGGGGATTACTTGATGCCCCGGAGTGTCCGCCCGCCATTCCTCGCGTTCGATCCTGACCTGCCCGACGGGGCTGTCAGGTACGAGCTCTTCGATGACGAGCCCGCGTTTGCCAATGAGCCGGTCAACGCCGGTCCTGACCGGCGGTTCGTGAGTCAGGCGGTCGACCACAGTGCGAAACGCCATGAAGGCGATTGCCGACACACCGATGAAGGCGATCCACTGCCACACCGGTCCCACGCCCAAGAACTCAAGCACGGCTGCAGCCGACGCTCCGATGCCGAACGGCAGCATGAAGAAACCCGCGGTGAATATCTCGCCGATGAAGAGGGCCGCTGCCAGAACGATCCACGCCCAAAGCCACGGTCCGAACTCGTACATGCTTCCTCCTCGGCTCAAGAACTGAGGTCCGGTCAGTAAGTGCTTTCCCCTTTTGCCACGGCAGCGCCACCCCGCCTGCCAACGATTCCAGCATATCCCAACCGGGTTGTGCCGCCACTGCACTACAACGGAGGACCGGTCGCATCCGATGCGCTCGGCCGTTCGCCCGCCTCTCCGGGCCTCCGGGAAAGCGCACCGAACAGGTGCCCGTTTCCTCCTAGGAATCCGTTGAGGAGTGGGTATAAAATGCACTAAGAACATGCGCAATATGCGCTTTACCCGAGGAGTGGTTCGTCATGGGTATCTCTCCAAACGTCGGGGCGACCATCGGTCACACACCGGTCGTGTTCCTGAACAGGCTGGCTGCAGGACTTCCGGCACGCGTCGCGGTCAAGCTGGAGTCCCGCAATCCGGGTGGCTCGGTCAAAGACCGCATCGGACTCGGGATGATCGATGCCGCCGAACGTGACGGTCGCATCGAGCGCGGAGTGACAACGATCGTGGAGCCGACCTCCGGCAACACGGGCATCGCGCTGGCGATGCTCGGTGCCGAGCGCGGATACCACGTCGTGCTCACGATGCCCGAGAGTATGAGCGTGGAGCGCCGTCGCCTGGTCGCCGCATTCGGGGCAGAGATCGTGCTCACGCCCGCGGGCGGGGGGATGCAGGGGGCCCTCGACGAGGCCGAGCGCATCCTTGGCGAACGTCCTGACGCATTCATTCCCGGGCAGTTCGACAACCCGGCCAACCCTGCCGCCCACTACGCCACCACCGGTCCGGAGGTCGACGAGGGCCTCGCGGGACTGGCAATCGGCGCCTTCGTCGCGGGCGTGGGGACAGGCGGCACCGTGTCCGGCGTCGGCCGATACCTGAAGGAGAATCGTCCAGGCACGCGAATCGTCGCCGTCGAGCCGGCGGAGTCACCGCTCATCAGCCAGACACGCGCAGGCGAGGCGCTCAAGCCCGGCCCGCATCTCATTCAAGGCATCGGCGCCAACTTCATTCCCAGGACGCTCGACCTCGACGTCTTGGACGAGGTCCTCACCGTAGAGGGGCAGCAGGCGATCGCGGTGGCACGTCGTCTTGCCGCCGAGGAGGGACTGCTCGTAGGCATATCGAGTGGTGCCAACGTCGATGCGGCGCTGCGTATCGCCGCCCGGCCGGAGATGGCCGGCACGGTCATCGTGACCGTCGCCCCTTCCACTGGAGAGCGCTACTTGTCCACGGCGCTGTGGGAAGGCATCGGCTGATGCGCGTCTCGCAGCGGCTCGACTATGCGCTGCGCGCGGTTGTCGAGATCGCCAGGTCTCGCGATGGGTCGCCGGTGCCCGCCGGTGCCATCGCCGAGCGGCTCGGACTGCCTCGGCGTTTTGTCGAACAGCAAGTGAGCGCTCTCGCTCGCCGGGATATCGTCGCGTGTCAACGCGGGGCGAAAGGCGGGTGCGGGCTCGCGCGGCGAGCCTCGGAGATCACGATCGGCGATGTCGTTCGCGCAATCGAGGGCGAGGTTCTCGACGTGCCGGTCTCGGACGGGTCTGCGGTCGGCGATGCATGGGTGTCGCTGGCCGGCAGGTGGTATGAAGTGCTCGAAGAAGTCACCTTGGACGAGCTGGCGCACGCGCAGGATGAGTTGGAGAGGCGGTCCTCGGCCACGTACTACATCTAATCTAGCTCCGAATGCATATCCTGCTGTCTGAGCAGGGTATCCTATGCTTCCCGTGCCTACCCCAATCTGCTATTCTCCTAAGGTCTTACGGTGCGCACCGCAGGGATTGCGGGGCGCACCATGCTCAGGGCACAAAATGGCTTGCAGGTATATTGCGGAAACGCACGGGAGCAAGAGGAGGTTCGCATGACAGTAGGCAAGAGCAAGCTGCTTCTCGCCCTCGTCGCGGTGCTCGTTATGGTGGCCATGGTGGTTACCGGTTGCGGCACCAAGACCGAGGACGCGGACAGCGGTACGGGCGACGAGCTCGTCACCGTCAAGTTGGGTGTTGGAGCACCGCTCACGCAGGGCGCTGTTGCACTCGGAAAGGGCATCGAGCGCGGTGCCATGCTCGCGATTGACGATGCAGCCGCCGAACTCGAGGCTGCCGGCATCAAGGTCGAGGCGTTCGTCGTCGACGACCAGGGCGACCCCAAGGTCGGCGTGAACGTCGCCAACCAGCTCGCCAGTGATCCGGCCGTCATCGGTGTCGATGGCCACCTGAACTCCGGTGTGTCCATCCCCGGTTCTGCCGTGTACAACCAGGCCGGCTTTGTCCAGATCTCGCCGGCTTCCACGAACCCGCAGCTCACCCTGCAGGGTTTCAAGAACGTCTTCCGCGTTTGCACCATCGACCCGGTTCAGGGTTCGTTCGCTGCCGACGCCGCGCTGAACCAGCTCGGCTTCAAGAGCGCGTTCGTCGTCGACGACTCCACCCCTTACGGTGAGGGTCTTGCCGATGAGTTCGCCAAGGCGTTTGAAGCCGCTGGCGGCAAGACGCTCGGTCGCGAGAAGACCGGCGACAAGGACACCGACTTCAACGCTCTGGTCACCAAGATCAAGGCCGAGAAGCCGGACGCCATCTACTACGGCGGCATCTACAACGCTGGCGCGCTCTTCGCCAAGCAGGCTTCCGAGGGTGGCTTCGAGGGCTCGTTCTTCTCAGGCGACGGCATCTACAGCCCGGACTACATCTCCCTGGCTGGCGCTGCGAACGCCGAGGGCGACCTCTGCACGTCTGTCGGCCTGCCGCTCGACCAGCAGCCGAAGGGCGAGGAGTTCAAGACCAAGTTCGCCGCGAAGTACCCCGGCGAAGAGATCCAGGCGTACGACACCTACGCATATGATGCAGCGTGGGTCATCCTCCAGGCCGTCAAGACGGTTGCCACGGACATGGGTGCCGACAAGGTGACGACCACCGAGGGCAAGCAGGCCATCATCGACGCTGTGGCCGCGACGAACCTCGAGGGTATCACCGGTGCGGTGTCCTTCGACGCCAACGGCGACACGACGAACAAGGCCATCACGCTCTACGTTGTCAAGAACGGCGAATGGGTTCCCTACGAGTAGGTAGGCGATCAAGCAGTCCCGCATAGCACTGGGACCCGGGCGAGCGGTTACTCCGCTCGCCCGGGTTCTTGTGGGAGTCTCGGGACAACTCCCGCACACCGTCCGTTTGCTCAGACGGCCCGAAGACAGGTGAATCGCACGTGTCGATAGCGATTATCGGACAGCAGCTCGTCAACGGTTTGACCCTTGGGGGTATGTACGCGCTCATTGCGCTAGGCTACACGCTCGTTTACGGCATCATGCTGATGATCAACTTCGCTCACAGCGAGATGTTCATGGGAGGCGCGTTCGTCGGCCTCTTCGTGTTCACGGCTCTGGGCAAGATCGCGTTCTTCACGGGAAGCACGATTGGACTGGTGCTTCTCTTCGCATTGACATTCCTCGCCGCAGGCATTGTGGTCGGCACCCTCGGCGTGCTCATCGAACGGGTCGCATACCGTCCTCTGCGACATGCGCCGCGCCTCGCGCCACTGATCTCGGCCATCGGTATGTCGATCTTCCTGCAGCAGGCGGTCCTTCTGTGGATCACCGCCCGCCAGGTTCCCTTCCCGAACTACGTGCCCGCAGGCGGGCTCAAGTTCGGGGCAGTCACGATCAGCAACATACAGATCATGATCATCGTCACGTCACTCGTACTACTCGTCGTACTCGACACCTTCATCGCGAAGACTAGGATCGGCAAGGCGATGCGTGCCACTTCGCAAGACCGCGAAGCGGCAAGCCTTATGGGAATCGACATCAACCGCGTCATCGCCGTCGCCTTCTTCATCGGGCCGGCCCTTGGCGCTGCAGCCGGTATCTTCTCCGGCATCTACTACGGTTCCATCAAGTTCGACATGGGTTTCCTACCCGGAATCAAGTCGTTCACCGCCGCGGTCATCGGCGGCATCGGCAACCTGCGCGGAGCGATGCTCGGGGGCTTTCTCCTCGGCATCATTGAATCGCTTGCAGCAGGCTTCCTAAGCTCCGGCTACAAGGACGTCATAGCGTTCGCAATTCTCATCCTCGTACTCGTGTTCCGTCCGGGCGGCCTGCTCGGTGAGTCAGTCGTGGAGAAGGTGTAGCCATGGGCGGAAGCAAAATGGACGTCAGAACGAAGGTTGCCGGCAGCGGGGTTTCCCGCAAGCAGCTGATCATCTACGGTTTGATTGCCGTGGCGGTGATCGCGCTACCGATCTACTTCCAGGCAGCGCAGAACTACTTCTTCGTGCGCATCTTCGCGCTCATGGGCATCTACGTGATCCTGGCACTCGGCCTCAACATCGTCGTGGGCTACGCGGGCCTTCTCGATCTGGGATACATCGCCTTCTACGCGATGGGGGCGTATGTCGGGATGCTCTCCGGTATCCTCCTCAAGCCACTCATGGAGGGGACCTGGGCCGCGGGGTTTGAGTACTGGGTGCTCCTGCCCGTAGCGGCTCTTGCCGCGGCCGGGACGGGCGTTGTCCTCGGCACTCCGGTTCTGCGCCTCCGCGGCGATTACCTGGCCATCGTCACGCTCGGGTTCGGCGAGATCGTTCGTATCGCCATCAACAACAACATTCTTGGCCTGACAAACGGGGCGAAGGGCCTGCCGTCTCCGGGTCAGCTTGTACCGAGGCCCTGGGGTCAGCAGTGGGTGGTCGAGAACCTCTCCTTCGGGAACTTCAGGTTCTCCACCGACCTGTGGTGGTACTACGTGATCGTCGTGCTGTGCCTGCTCACCATCTTCGTTGTGCGCCGGCTCGATGGCTCCCGTCTTGGCCGCGCGTGGGTTGCAATGCGCGAGGACGAAGTGGCCGCGGCCTCGGTCGGCGTCAACATCATGACCACGAAGCTGTGGGCATTCTCCATGGGTGCGTTGTGGGGCGGCGTCGCCGGCATCACCTATGCGTACTGGGTTGGCTTTATCAGCCCCGAGTCCTTCAACTTCATGGAGTCGGTACTTGTTGTGTGCATGGTCGTGCTAGGTGGCATGGGCTCGATTCCAGGTGCCATCCTGGGTGCGGTCATCCTTGCGGGCATGCCGGAGATCGTCCGTTGGCTTGCACAGTCGCAGTGGCTCTCGGGTGTGCTCACGAGCGAGCAGGCGAACCTGGCGAGCCAGTACCGCTATCTGGTGTTCGGTGCCGCGATGGTCATCATGATGGCTTTCCGACCACAAGGTATCTTGCCGTCGCAGCGTCGCGCCATGGAGCTCCATCCCGAGGACCCGAAGGTCCTCGAAGAGGAGAACCAGCAGCTGTGGGAGGCTGAGCACAAGCACGGAACGGACAACGATCTCCTGTGAGAACGAGCGCAGTCGCAGAAAGGTGCTGACCCGACATGGCGCTTCTTGAAGTAGATGGCGTAACCATGCAGTTCGGCGGCCTCAAGGCCGTGAGTGACGTGAGCTTCGGGATCGAGCCCGGCGAGATCTTGGCGCTCATTGGCCCGAACGGTGCGGGCAAGACGACGATCTTCAACATGCTGACCGGCATCTACCGACCGACTCTGGGCAGGCTCGATTTCGACGACCAGACCCTCATCGGCAAGAAGGCGCACAAGATCTGCCGGATGGGAATTGCCCGAACGTTCCAGAACATCCGGCTGTTCGCCAACATGACCACGCTCGAGAACGTCATGGTCGGCCGGCATACACGGACACTCGCCGGCCCCCTGCAGGCACTCATTCGCAACCCCAACTTCAAGCGCGAAGAGCAGCACACGGTCGATGAGGCTCTCAAGTGGCTGCGTTTCGTGGGGCTTGATGCAAAGGCGAACGAGCTGGCCAAGAACCTGCCCTACGGGCAGCAGCGCAGACTCGAGATTGCTCGCGCTTTGGCGACGGAGCCGAAGCTGATTCTGCTCGACGAGCCTGCCGCTGGCATGAACCCGCAGGAGACAGTTGGGCTCACGGCGCTCGTGGGCAAGATCCGAGATGTCGGCATCACGATTCTGCTCATCGAGCACGACATGAAGGTCGTCATGGGGATCGCGGACCGGATCGTGGTGCTCGACTTCGGCGAGAAGATCGCCGAGGGACTGCCGGCCGAGATCCGGCGCGACCCCAAGGTCATCGAGGCATACCTCGGCACCGGTGCCGAGACACTGCTGGCGCAGGGCTAGGAGGAGCGATACGTGCTCAAAGTCGACAACATACACACCTTCTACGGCCAGATCGAGGCGCTCAAGGGTATCAGCATCGAGGTCACCGAAGGCGAGATCGTAACACTGATCGGCGCGAACGGCGCAGGTAAGTCCACGACTCTCAAGACCATTTCGGGGCAGCTCTCGCCTAAAGAGGGCTCGATCACGTTCAATGGCGAGGGAATAGTGGGTATGCCCGCCCACGCCGTCACGGCCAAGGGCATCATCCAGGTTCCCGAAGGTCGACGGATCTTCCCGAGGATGACGGTGCAGGAGAACCTCGAGATGGGTGCCTACCTGCGCAACGACAAGCAGGCTATCGCCGAGGACATGGACAAGGCCCTCGGACTGTTTCCGCGGCTGAAGGAACGTGCCATGCAGAAGGGCGGCACGCTGTCCGGTGGCGAGCAGCAGATGCTTGCGATGGCTCGCGGGCTCATGGCGAGCCCGAAGCTGCTGATGCTCGACGAGCCGTCGATGGGTCTCGCGCCGGTCATCGTCGACCTCATCTTCGAGACGATTCGGCGTCTCAACAGCGAAGGCATCACAATCCTGCTCGTGGAGCAGAACGCGGCGATGGCCCTGCAGACCGCACACCGCGGGTACGTGCTCGAAACGGGCAGCGTCGTGCTCGAGGGCCCGGGCAAGGAGCTGCTCGCAAACGAGCAGGTCCGCAAGACCTACCTCGGCGAACTGTAGCTAGTTCTCGGATTCCTAAGTATTAGCGCGTAAGCCGTGGCTCTCGGACATGGTACCATCTCCGTGAGGAGAGGAGGTGCCATGTCCAGAAGAAGCCCGTACGTCATCGAACTCAGCGAGGAAGAGCGTCGGGTCTTGGAGGATCGGGCAGCGAGGTATACGTTGCCGTATCGGGATGTGGTGCGAGCGAGGATCGTGCTCATGGCAGCTCAGGGGCTGCGCAACGACGAGATCGCCGAGAGGCTGTCGGCGCGCCGCGAGGTGGTCAGCAAGTGGCGCAAGCGCTTCGCCGAGAGTCGCCTGGCCGGCCTGGAGGAGCTCCCGCGGGCAGGCAGACCGGCTCTCTTTTCCCCCTCGGGTCGTCGTCGAGATCAAGGCGATCGCCTGTGAGCTGCCCGGCACGCTCGGGATTCCCTTCTCGCGCCTGAGCATCGCGGACATCCGCGCGGTCGCGATCGCGCGCGGCGTGACGGCGGAGATATCGGGAACCACGATCTGGCGGTGGCTCGCCGCCGACGCCATCCGCCCCTGGTGCCACCGCAGCTGGATCTTCCCGCGCGATCCCGACTTCGAGTCCAAGGCCGCCAGGGTGCTGGACCTCTACGGGCGGATGTGGGAAGGGGTGCCGCTGGGCGAAGACGAGTACGTGATCTCGGCGGACGAGAAGACGCAACTGCAAGCACTCGCACGCCGTCATCCCGGCACACCCCCGCGGCCGGGAGCGTGCCGCCGCGTGGAGTTCGAGTACCGGCGGGGCGGCACGCTGGCATACCTGGCCGCATGGGACGTGCATCACGCGCGTCTGTCCGGCCGGGTCGAGCCGACCACGGGCATCGCACCCTTCGGCAGGCTCGTGGACCAGGTGATGGCGACCGAACCCTACCGCTCGGCGAAGAAGGTGTTCTGGGTCGTTGACAACGGCTCCTCGCACCGAGGGATCGCCTCGGTGGCGCGCCTCGCCGCCGCCCACCCGAACCTCGTGCTCGTGCACCTGCCTATCCACGCGAGTTGGCTCAACCAGGTCGAGATCTACTTCTCGGTCGTGCAGCGCAAGGCTCTGACGCCGAACGACTTCGCCTCGCTCGAAGATCTCGCCGAGCGCCTGCTTGCGTTCCAGGCCCACTACGAGGGGATCGCCGCACCGTTCGACTGGAAGTTCACCCGCGACGACCTCGCCGAACTCATGGCGAAGCTATCGGATACGGCGGTGCGGGCCGCGGCGTGAGGAGGGACGGTTACGTGAGCGAACTTACGGTTTGGAGTACTAG
>JAUXNU010000161.1 GCA_030682655.1 Actinomycetota bacterium
GTCCGCCGTTTGCCGGAATCGCCCTGCCAGTGGCGGGAAGTTCCTTCCGTCCCCTCGCTTCGCTGGGTAGCCTCAGACCACAGCACCCGGTTCCGGCCGATTCTATACCCACGACTCGGAGGCTGATGCGATGCCGGCAGGTCCATCCACATGCCCCGGAAACGACCGCAGATCTCTGACCGCTGGCTTGTACAAGTGTCTCGAGTGCGGCACAGAGGTCGAGATGTTCTCCGACGAACTGCGCCGCCGTTGCCCATCGTGCGGCACGATGGTGGTCAAGGAGCAGGCTCCAAGCTGTATCCTGTGGTGTGAGCACGCCAGAGAGTGCATCGGCGAAGAGCGTTTCCGGGCGCTCACGGCCCTTTCGGACGAACCCACCGGACCCGACGCGTAGCATCTCCAACCCAGCGACCCCCCTACTCGGACACCACGCGTAGGTGTCCGTCGCTTTTGTGGACGTTAGACAACGTACCGTGCGGATCGACCGGGAAAACGAGGGAGAAGAAGGAGAGTGAGTCGATGAAGTCGGATTTGGAGATCGCCCAGGAAGCGACGTTGCGGCCAGTCATCGAAGTAGCCGCCGAGATCGGCATCGGCGAGGACCATCTCGAGTTGTACGGCAAGTACAAAGCGAAGATCTCGCTCGACGTGCTCGACGCGCTCGCGGACCGCCCTCAGGGCCGCTACGTCGACGTGACCGCCATCAACCCGACGCCTCTCGGCGAGGGCAAGACGGTCACTACCGTGGGACTCGGTCAAGCGCTCAAGCACATCGGCAAGAGCGTCATCACCTGCATCCGTCAGCCGTCGCTGGGTCCGGTGTTCGGCATCAAGGGCGGCGCGGCAGGCGGCGGCTACTCGCAGGTCATCCCGATGGAGGACTTCAACCTGCACCTGACCGGCGACGTTCACGCCGTCACGATGGCCAACAACCTGCTCGCCGCCTACATAGACAACCACATCTACCAAGGCAACACCCTCGACATCGACCCCTACTCGATCACATGGCGCCGAGTGGTGGATCTCAACGACCGCGCGCTCCGCAACATAGTCGTCGGCCTCGGCGGCAAGATGGACGGCGTGCCGCGTGAGACCGGCTACGACATCTCGGTCGCGAGCGAGGTCATGGCGATACTCGCCATGGCGAGCGATCTTCAGGACCTTCGGGCGCGCCTCGGCAGGATCGTGATCGGGATGAATCGCTCCGGCGACCCCGTCACCGCCGAGGACCTGAAATGCGCGGGCGCGATGGCGGTGCTCATGCGCGACGCCGTCAAGCCGAACCTGATGCAGAACCTCGAAGGCGGCGCAGTACTCGTACACGCAGGCCCCTTCGCCAACATCGCCCAAGGCAACAACTCGATTATCGCCGACAGGATCGCCCTCAAGATCGCGGACTACGTCGTGACCGAGTCCGGCTTCGG
>JAUXNU010000162.1 GCA_030682655.1 Actinomycetota bacterium
GCGTAGCGATGATCGGCACCGGCTATGTGGGCCTGGTCTCAGGGGCCTGTTTCGCCGACTTCGGCCATGACGTGACCTGCGTCGACAAGGACCCGTCCAAGATCGAGCGGCTGGAGCGGGGCGAGATCCCGATCTTCGAGCCAGGGCTGGACGATCTGGTCGCGGCCAATGTGCGTGACGGGCGGCTGTCGTTCGCCCTCGACGGCGCCGAGGCGATCCGGACGGCGGACGCGGTCTTCATAGCGGTCGGCACACCGTCGCGGCGCGGCGACGGCCACGCCGACCTGTCCTATGTCCACGCGGCCGCCGAGGAGATCGCCGGTCTGATCGAGGGCTTCACCGTGGTGGTGACCAAGTCCACGGTCCCGGTCGGCACGGGCGACGAGATCGAACGCATTATCCGCGAACGCCGGCCCGATGCGGACTTCGCCGTGGTCTCCAATCCGGAGTTCCTGCGCGAGGGGGCCGCGATCGAGGACTTCAAACGACCGGATCGCGTGGTGGTCGGCACCGAGGACGCGCGCGCCCAGGCGGTGATGCGCGAGCTGTATCGCCCCTTGAACCTGAACGAGACGCCGATCCTGTTCACGGGCCGGCGCACCTCGGAGCTGATCAAATACGCCGCCAACGCCTTCCTGGCGATGAAGATCACCTTCATCAACGAGATGGCCGACCTGTGCGAGGCCGTGGGCGCGGACGTACAGCAGGTCGCGCGCGGCATCGGCCTGGACAAGCGCATCGGCGGCAAATTCCTGCACGCCGGACCCGGCTACGGCGGTTCCTGTTTTCCCAAGGACACCCTCGCCCTGGTCCGGACCGCGGCCGACGCCGGGGCGCCGGTGCGGCTGATCGAAACCACGGTCCAGATCAATGACGCGCGCAAGAAGGCCATGGCCGGCAAGGTCGCGGCGGCGCTGAACGGGGACCTGGCCGGCAAGACCGTGGCCCTCCTGGGGCTGACCTTCAAACCGAACACCGACGACATGCGCGATGCGCCCTCGCTGGAGGTCGCCCCCGCGCTGATCGCCATGGGCGCGACGGTTCAGGCCTTTGATCCCGAGGGCATGCACGAGGCGTCGAAGCTGCTGGACGGCGTGGTGTTCAGGGACGGTCCCTATGAGGCGGTCGAGGGCGCCGATGTGGTCGTCATCCTGACCGAATGGGACCAGTTCCGCGCGCTGGATCTCGACCGGGTCAGACTGCTGATGCGTCAGCCGGTGATGGTCGACCTCAGAAACGTCTACCGGCCCGAGGAAATGCGCGTCCGCGGCTTCCGCTACGCCTCAATCGGGCGGGCCTGAAATTCGGAGCGGCCGCGGCGCGATGGCAATCATTGAAAGACGCGGACGAGTGACGACCGGTTACGGCATCGCGTCCGGCCGCAACGGTCCCGCGTTCGGTTTGCCGCAGGGCTCTCTGGCTCTTCAACTCCCTGCTTTTCTCAATCGCGGTTGGGACCTGAATCGGGAGGCGCCGGGTTTTCGACTCGGGACGATCAATGTTGAACTCGAAAAGCCACTGCGCTTGGCCAACCCGGACGTAACACTGAGAGACGTTGATTGGTGCCCGTCCGAACTCGCGCAGCCCTTTCCACCGGAGACATTCTCGTTTGTCCGATGCTGCATCTTCCACTCAAACCGGTTCGTCCCTGGTATAATTTACTATCCGCACCCGGAGACAAAGCCTTCGACGAACAACCATGACTCTTGCGTGCTGGAAGTCATAGCGCCGACCATCGCCGGCTTGGATTACGGCCAGGAAATCACAATACTTTGCCGCAGCGACGCCTTCGTCGAAATTCCGGAGGCTGAGGGTCATGCCCGTTGACCGTCTCACCGACCGTCGATCCCTTCTGCAGACGGGAGCGGCCGTGTCTCTTGCCAGCATTGCCCCCGGCCTGTGCGTCGGAGACGGGGACCCGCCCCTCCAGGTTGGACTTGCGATTGATCTTTCTCGGATCCGAATTGACCCTTCGGTCGCCCGCATACGGACGTCGGGCTTCAGTCGCGTTAGCCTCGGCGGAGCCGTTCTTCGTCGACGGCGCCAATCGGATTCTGCCGAGCTCGTGCAAACGGATGCGGGGGGGCAGGAATGGATCTTGGACGAAGAGCATCCTGCCTACGAGATGTTCGGCGCGCTCGGCGATGGCGTTACCGACGACACCGAGGCCCTCGTTCGAGCCAATGCCTTCGTCGCCAGGCGAGGTGGAGGGACGGTATTCGGTAGGCCCGAAGCCACCTACCTTACGACCCGTGAGGTGAGAGCGGGCCGTGGTGTTCGAAACCTGCTTAATGGCGCGGAGATAAAAGCGCTGCTCCGGGAAGCTAACGACGCAGGTGTCAGCCTCTCGACCGGCGCCGCATGGATCGGCGGGACGATTAGCGTCATCTCTCTTGCCCGCCCAGGAAGCCAGCTAGCTTGCCATGCCGCGGTACGAGCAGGGCCGCTGGTCGGCGACAGTCCGATTGCCTCAGCCCCTGATCCCCAGGAGGGAATATCGGACTGGTTGCTTGAGGATCTGGTGCTGCAAACCGACGCGGCAAAATCGGAGGGCGGTCGGGTCGCAGTCCAGATTATCGGCGGCACTCATCGGTGGGTTTGTCGACGGTTGTCGACGCCGGACAGCGACGTAATGGCAGGCTTCATCCATGCGGACTGGAGTGTCGTCGGGCCGATCGAGGCACGGGAAGAGGCAATGAACGCCAATCTTCGCCATTTTGCAGCTCGACCACAAACCGGCTGGACGACGCATCCCCACGACGGCCTCGTAGAAGATTGTCACGCCGGCGCCCTGTCGAAGCCGGGCGGCGCGGGAGAAACCGGTTCGGACGGCATCCGGCTTTCAGCCTGTCACGATATCACAGTCCGCAGATGCCGCCTGAAGGTCACCACGTTTGCGGGACTGCGGATTGTCGGCGGCGACCTCGGCTTCGAATTCGCGCTGCCTCCAAGCCGACAACGCGCCGACAAGGGACTGATCATCGACGGCCTGGAAGTCGTGGACGCCCGCGGCGGCAATGGCGCGTGGATCGATATGAGGGACGACAACCTCGAACGCGCCGCGGACAGAGGGCTCTACAGGCGTGTCGGCGCAGCTGTTCAGGCCGACCTGCTTCTTCGGGGTCTGATAATGAGCTCATCATCGTCCGATGCCGGGAGTGGAATACGTCTGGACAACACCTTCGGCGCACGCCTTGAGGATTCTGATGTCTCGGGCTTCAGAGATGGTGTGATGGTTGAGCACGGTTGTCGCGAGATTGCCGTCGTCAATGTCTCGTCGAGCCGCAATCGCAGGCATGGAATCATCGTGGAACATCCATTGGTTCCCCCCGAGCGCGTCTCCATCAAAATGGCGAGGCTCTGGTCCAATGGGCTCTCGGAGGCCGGGGAGCACGTCTACCTCGGCCACTGTCGCGACACGACCATCGAGGGCGGCGTCTTCGGCGATCCCGGACATCGCGAAGGCGTGCGATGGTCAGTGAGAATCGCTTTCCCCCAATTTGGCAACCGGATTGAAGGGGAGCCGGTTTTCAGACGCCGGAGCGCCGGCGCGGCCAATATTCACTATGGCTAGCCGGCTTCAGACGGCTTCCCAAACGACCAAGGTCGGCTCGTTCCGGACACTGGGCGCATAACCCAGGCGCTCCGCCTTAACCATTCGGAGCAGTCCCTCTTTCTCGAGCGAACGCACCGCCGTCACCAGCGATCGCTGATAGTCCTGCCGCCAAATGTAACTCACAGTGGCGATGTCCTGAAGTCGCCAAGGCGAGAACAATTCAAGGCTCGGTTCGATGTGAAGCCCCCGGCGGACGCCGGCTGCAACGAGCCGGCGTATGACACGTTCGGCATGAGCCGGCAGCTGTTCAAGGCAATAGTAGCTGAACACCGTGCTCCCTTTTAACCTCGGATGGTCGCAATAGCTTTCCTCAAGCAGGTCGATAGAAGAGGCGCTCACGTTCGTCAGGTTGAAGCGAGCCGCGACTTCGCCGATGACCGCCAGGCCGGTGGGCGAGATGTCAAATCCATGGATGTGCTGCCAACGCCCGTGAGCCGCCAGCGTGAAAAGGTTTCGGCCTGCTCCACAGCCAATCTCGATCAGTTCGGAAGCGCCGCCGTCGTTCGCGGAAAGGATGTCGACAAGTTTGCGGGACCTCAACGCGTAATACGCCTCGGCGTCCACCTCATGAACGCGTTGGTCGATCAGCACCTTGATCCGGCCCCTGACGTCCGGAATCAGATACTCCTCCAGCGAGCCCGATCGCTCCCATTTGCGATCTCGCAGAAGATCCGCCCATTCGCCTTGGTCGTAGTCGCTGGTGACCTTCTGTTTGGTCCTGCTTCGACGAAAGATGGCCTTGTGCGCCACATCCACACCGATCGAACGACCGAAAACCAAAGCTTCACGCAAAGGGGAAAGCGGCTTAGCCAGCCGTTCTTCAAGCGACATAGGTTCAGCATCCCCGAGAAGGTAGTGGCCGCCGACGGCAGCGCCCGCCTGTGGCCCAGCAGGGCGTGTGGTTACCGCAACTCTTGTGCGAGGTCACACCCAACAGCTGCAGATTTGTCGAAATTCATAAACGAGTGATGATAGAGCCTCACTCGTCCAGACGAGCAATCGCGTTCAAGCTTAGAGGCAAGTGATGAACGGCAACACTCATGTTATCCGTCCAGGCGCGGTGCAGACTGTCGCGCTCCACATTCTGAAACTGGCCGCTCGCGCGGGAATCCGCATCGCTGCGGTGGTGGGCGGCTACATGCTGGCGACCGGCAATGCGCTCGGTTTGAACGCTCTGATGATCTCCGTTGATCGCAGCTGGCCGTATGCTCTTGCGTTTGCGGGCCTCGGATTTGTTTTGGACCGCCTTTTCCGGACGGACCGCCAGCTTTGGCGATACATTTCGGTTGTCGATGTGCTGCCTATCGTCCGAACATCCACTCTTCTGGTGTTCATCTTCCTGGTCACCGTATTCTTCGTGGATCGGGCGGCGACCCTGCCCCGCTCCACGCTCTTCATCGTCTGGGTTCTCGATATCGGCCTGACCCTCGCGCTCAGCCTCGCGCGGCGGATCGCCTATGACAAGGAAGTGCTCGGCGGAATCGCTCCGTTCCTTTCGGCCCGGGAACACCGCACCCCCCTGCTGCTTGTCGGCGATCTCGATCGCGCGGATCTTTTTCTGAGAGACATCGGGAAGGGCTCATCGCCCTATCGCCCCTTGGGCATCTTGGCGCACGATTCCGCCCCCGCGCTCCGACAGGAAGTCCGCGGTGTGTGTGTCATCCCCGACGTGGCGCGAGCGCTCGACATGATCGACGATCTGATCGCTCACGGGCGCGACGCCTCGGTAGTGTTTCTGGATTCCGGCCGTTCGCCCGTCGACTTTGGCACCGAGCGACTGGGCCAGCTTCGCAATGCGGGCGTGAAATTCCTCCGCATGCCCAGCCTCGTGGAAATGGGACACCGGGGCGGAGCCGGCTCGATGCGGGAATTCGCTCTGGAGGAACTCCTGGCGCGACCGCCGGTGCGTCTGGATGAAGAGCGACTCAAGGCGTTGATTTCGGGCCGGCGCGTGCTGGTTACCGGCGCGGGAGGTAGTATCGGTTCGGAAATATGCAGGCAGGTCGCCAGCCTGGGGTGCGCCCACTTGGCCATGATTGACAATTCGGAGTTCAGCCTCTTCAAGATTGATGTCGAGATCTCTGATCGTTGGCCCACGCTTTCGAAGCGGGAGTATCTGCGCGATATCCGGCAGGCCGACCGCCTGACGTCTTGTTTTGACGTTGAGCAGCCGGAGATCATATTCCACGCTGCGGCTCTGAAGCACGTCCCCATGATGGAACGTCATCCCAGCGATGCAGCGCTTACGAACATTGTCGGTACATGGAACGTGGCCCAGGCCGCGAGCGCCGTCGGGGCGCGACAGATGGTGTTTATCTCGACAGACAAGGCCGTGGATCCGCCGAACGTCATGGGAGCTACGAAGCGCCTCGCCGAAGCCGTGGTGCGCGCCCAGCAAGGCAACTCGTCCGGCACACGGTTCAGCGCTGTGCGCTTCGGAAATGTGCTTGGTTCTGCCGGATCCGTGGTTCCGACGTTCCGGGCCCAGATCGAACGCGGGGGCCCGGTGACGTTGACGCACCCGGAAATCGAGCGCTACTTCATGACCATCCCGGAGGCGGTTCAGCTTGTGCTGCATGCAACCGCCATCACGGCCCAGCAGGAAGATGCACCCTTGGGGGTCTACGTCCTGGATATGGGCAAGCCGGTCAAGATCATGGACTTGGCGAAGCAACTCATCGAACTCTCGGGCAAGGAACCGGGACGCGACATCGCTATCGAGATCACCGGGCTGCGGCCCGGTGAGAAACTCTATGAGGAACTAGTCGACTCAACCGAGCAGGCGGAACCCTGCGGAGAGAGTCTGATGAGGGTGACCGACCGTCTGAAGGGCGCCACGCTCACAAGCAAAATCGTGAACCAGTTCGACGAACTGGCGCGGGCCGGAGATGACCAGGCGGTGCGGGAGCTGATTTTCCGGATCCTGGGTCAGGTTCGCACGGCGCCGTCCGGGGGAATCGCGCAGGTCGTTCCGATCAAGCGGGGCGACCGGCCTCAGTGACTCACGCCGGACGAACGCAGGACGCGTTCCACGGTCAGAAAAATGGTCTTCAGATCCATCCAGATGGATCGACGTTCCAGATACTCGACGTCGAGTTTGACCTTTTCCGGAATGGGCAGTTCGTCACGCCCGTTCACCTGGGCCCACCCCGTCAGGCCGGGCTTGAGACGATGAACCCCCGCCCGGGTGCGTAGTTCGATCAGGTCGTCCTGATTGAACAGCGCAGGGCGCGGCCCGACGATCGTCATGTCGCCCATCAGGATGCTCCACATCTGCGGAAGCTCGTCCAGACTGCTTTTCCGCAGGAACGAGCCGATCGGCGTCAGGTGCATGTGTGTCTCGACCATGAGATGCGTCGCGATCGCGGGTGTTTCCACGCGCATCGATCTGAATTTCGGCATTCGGAAGATGCGATTGTCCTGCCCGACACGATCGGACCAATACAGGATCGGCCCGGGCGACGTCGCTTTGACGAGCACGGCGACAATGACCATGGGGACCGCGAATAGGCCGAGACCGACGCTGGCCGCCAGGATATCTGTCAATCGCTTCAGCATCAGCGGCCCAGAATCGAGGCCAGGGCGCCAATGATCCGGTCGATCTCGTCGGGCGTCATATTGGACCCCGACGGCAGACACACCCCGGTTTCGAATATATGGTCCGAAACGGAACTGTTCCCGTGGCCAAAGTAGCGAGTTCCGGCGAACACCGGCTGAAGGTGCATCGGCTTCCAGACTGGTCGTGCCTCGATCATCTCATCCCCGAGTCTTCCGATCAGCTCGCTGACCGAAAGTTTCGCCGACGACGTATCGAGCGTGAATGCGCTGAGCCAGCGGTTCGAGAAGCTCCACTCGGGTTCAGGCATCCATTCCAGGGCCTCGAAGCCTGACAGACCGGCGCGATAGGCGTCGAAGACGGCGCGCCGGGCTAGTACACGCTGCTTCAGAACTTCGAGCTGCCCCCGCCCGACGCCGGCGAGGATGTTGCTCATCCGGTAATTATAGCCGATCTCGCTGTGCTGGTAGTGGGGGGCCGGGTCTCGCGCCTGTGTCGCCAGGAATCTGGCCCGCTTGATCAGCTCTTCATCTTCCGAGATCAGCATGCCG
>JAUXNU010000163.1 GCA_030682655.1 Actinomycetota bacterium
TGCCGCCACCCCACCGTATCCTCGACCGGGGACCCGGGGAGCACGTGGACGTCTCGGCCCGGTTCTCTCGCCCGGTGATCGCGCAGGCCCCGTCGCCTTCCGGTCTCACCGAACGCTAGCGCATGACCCGCAAACCGTGGCCCTGCGCGTTCCCTGCCTCAGACTACCCTCGCACGCCACGGTTTGTCGCGGTCGATGCGCTTGTTCGGACCACACCGGGGCTACTCGGTGCGGGATTGCCAGTAGAAGGGGCGCTTCCTCTGGTGGGCAATGGCGAGTACGCGAACGTGGTCAGCTTCGACGGCGTAGATAATCGTGAACGGGAACTTCGCCAAGACCATCTTGCGGACGCCGTCCGCGACTTCTGGTCCGGAATCGGGATGCTCACGAATGCGCTTGAAGCCCATGTCGACATCGTCGACGAACACAGCCCCCAGGTTGGGACTCTCGCGGTCGTAGTACTGTGCGGCTTCGTTCAACTCCAGGTCGGCGTCGTCGTGAAGCTGCAGCGGAAGCGTCATCCGAGCCGCGCTCGTGCTCGTGCGATTGCCTCGTCGGCGGGAATGGTCCGCGCGGTGCCAGCATCGATCTCGGCGTTTCGCCGGAGGGCCTCCTCGATCCACAACTGCTCGATCTCGGCCTCCGTCAGCGTTTCGAGGCTGTTGAGGAGTTCGTGAGCCATGCTCGCACGCTCCGCAGCGTCAAGCTGGAGAGCTTCGCGCATGAGTTCTTCAACCGTCATGGGGACCACCTCACAGGCAGGTTCGCTGCACATATTCTACGACGGCAGACCGACATCGGGCACTCCCTGGTGTTGGTCCGAACGCGTTAGGCATGAGCAGACGCCCGATGCCCTCTCTTCGACAGTCTACCTCGTGGCGTTCTGCTCGATGCCTTGGTTAGCTTCACGGCCACAGGTCCCGCGCAAGCGCGACTGAACGCTCGCCGCACGACGTCGAAAGCCGAACCGCACCCACGGCGAGCCCGACGGGCCAGCACATCGCCGCCGCACGCTCGCCACCGAGAGCCGTCGATCCCGCACCACGACGGGCGAGCCCGGCGACCAGGAGACGCGGCGCCGATGATGCGCCGGGCCGGCAGACAC
>JAUXNU010000164.1 GCA_030682655.1 Actinomycetota bacterium
TTCGCGAAGACCATGGATATGGTGGGAGACCTGCGAGCTTCAATCTCCGGACTCTCCCTCGGCGCATGGACTGACGCATGGGACGGATCGGTTCTCGGAAGCGTCGCGTCGGCGAGAGCGCGGTCGGCGCGCATCCCTCGGCGATCCTGACTCCTCGGACAGGTCGGCGGGGAGAGAAGAGAGCGGCAGGGAGCGGACACGTCTCGCGCACGCGGGCGCATCCACCTGCGGGCAAGGTCGCCCTCCTCCGCACCTTTCTCGCCGCTTCCGGACCGACACCTCCGGTGCACGCATGTCTTTGCCGGACCTGAGAGGTTGGAGCCTCCGGACGCTGCCTCGGCGCACGGCTCCACACATGGGCAGTCGGGTGCGCGGGGAGCCGGTATCGGCGCAGCCGTGGTGCGCGCGGGCTCCATCGCCGGTCTGGGGTCTTCGAGAACGGCAGTGAGATGGATGCGGGCGGGAGCGGGACGGCCGGTCTTCGGGCACGGAAGCGGGCCGACATGCGGGCAAGGTCATGTTCCGCTGCGTCGTTTCGGACGGCTCACGCCGTCCTTCCCGCTCGCCGAACCAGGGCGTCGACCCGGCTTCGCACGTCATCGGCTACCATGTATGTCATCGGGCGCGGGTCACGCCCAACAACGTTAGGCGCACATGTTCGAACGGGGGAAGCATGGATATCGAACGAGAGCGTGAGGACCGCTTCCGATTCCTTCGCAGCCTATGGGAAGGGTCCGAGGGGAGCGAGTTCTTCAGAATCGGCATGTGGGAACTCGGCGAGGAGCTTGGGTTGGATCGTCCCACTGTCGATCGGATCTTCAGGTTCCTGAGCGGGGAAGGCCTACTCAAAGGCGTCGATATTGGCGGAGGCATCAGCATTACCCACCGCGGTATCGTTGAGGTCGAGAGGGCGCTGTCCAAGCCGGATGAACCGACGCAGTACTTCCCGCCGGTGAACGTAATCGCAATCGGAACGATGTCGAATTCGGTCATACAGCAGGCTAGCCCCAACGCTACTCAGAACGTCAGCATTGATGCGACGGAAGTTGAGGGCCTGCGCAGCCTTCTGGCAGACGTCGAGAGTCGGCTCGATGCACTGGCGCTGGACATGAACGAGCGGCAGCAGGTTGAGGCGGACATTGCGACTATCAAAGCCCAGCTTTCAGCACCGTCGCCGCGACGAAGCATCGTGACAGAATCATTGCTGTCTTTGCGGACCATACTCGAGCAGGTCGCAGCCGCGGCGATTGCTGCCCCGCTGATCGCCAAGATCGCGACGATACTGGTAGGCGTCTAACCCCGGCTTCCACCCGACGCGCGCATGGTGTCGCATAATGAGTGCGCAAGCGCGCGGGTGAAGCCGAAACACGTTAGACCGAACTCGTTCTCAGGAGGGGGTCCCTATGAAGTACGGAGCCCGCAACATGGTTGTCGGCGAGGTCAAGTCGGTTCAGAAGGGCGACATCATGTCGCTCGTGAAATTCGACGTTGCTCCCTGTGAGATGGCGTCCGTGCTCACGACCGAGTCGCTTGAGGAGATGGGCCTGCAGGTCGGCGACAAGGTCAGCCTGGTCGTCAAGGCAGTCAACGTTCTGCCCGTCAAGGAGTAGCTCCACCGTCGGTCTAACCCCGGCATCGAGCGGGCGGCGCGAGATAGAATCAACATGAACGGCGAAACCCGCCGCTCATGCCGTAACACGTTGATATGAGATGGCCAGTCAACCTCGTAGGTCTCATGGTGGTCTTCGCCCTTGAGTAGATGCAAGCGGGCGGGCACATGGGAACGGCGATCGACCATGCTGATATCCG
>JAUXNU010000165.1 GCA_030682655.1 Actinomycetota bacterium
ATGCCGAGGAGCTGGCGGACCGTCCCAGGGTCGTCGTCGGCAACAAATGTGACATGCCGGGCGTGGGAGACGCCTCAGGAGTCCTCGCCGCCCGCTGTGATGAGAGCGGGGTGGAATACTTCGCGGTCTCCGCACTCACAGGCGAGGGCATCGACCCGATGCTGCGCTCTATCGCAGCACGTGTGTACGACCTGCGCCGTGTGGAGGCGCGCTCCGAGGAGCGTTTCGAGGCTGAATGGGTCCACACCGTGAGGGACGATCGCACGTTTGAGGTACGCCGCTTCGGCGACGGCTGGGTCGTAGAAGGCCGCGGTGTCGAACGCATGGTGATCATGACGGAGATGGACAACGAGGAGGCCCTGGCGTTTCTGCAGAAGCGCCTCGTGAAAGCCGGCGTAGAACGTGCGCTCGAAGAGGCGGGAGCTTTCGACGGTGACGAGATCATCATCGCCGGACGCGCCTTCGAGTTCTCTTCCGCACTTGCCCGGGACCCCGAGGTCGCCTACATAGAAGACGAGGTATTCGCTGCCGACGACGAGCGTGAGGACGTGGAATCCACGTGAGCAGGTACCGCCGCATTGTAATAAAGGTCGGATCGACCACGCTCGTCGACGAGAACGGGCGTCCTGATCGAGCGTTCATCGGCGATCTCGTCGGGCAGATCTGCGATGTGCGGGCGTCCGGTTCGCAGGTCGTGCTCGTCACGTCCGGTGCGATTGCCGCCGGAGTCGAGGCGCTCGGCCTGAAAGAGCGTCCCGACGACATGCCTTCGCTGCAGGCAGCGGCGTCCGTGGGGCAGGTGCGACTCATCGAGACCTACGCCGAGCTGTTCCAGGGGCGTGGTGTTCCGGTGGGCCAGGTCCTCCTCACGCGCCATGACACAGGACATCGCGAGGCGTACCTACATGCTCGTGACACCTTCGACAGGCTTCTTGATATGGGCGTGGTTCCCGTCGTGAACGAGAACGACACGGTCGCCGTAGACGAGATCCGCTTCGGCGACAACGACGCTCTCGCGGCTCTCGTAGCGACCATGATCCGTGCCGACCTTGTCGTGCTTCTCACGGACATCGAGGGTCTCTACGATGCGGATCCACGCGTTGCCGAGGAGGCTCTCCTCCTCGATCAGGTCGAGGAACTCACAGACCTTCTCGTTGCCGCCGCGGGTGGGTCG
>JAUXNU010000166.1 GCA_030682655.1 Actinomycetota bacterium
CGCCGCAGGTCTCATCACCGAGGAGAAGCTGTCGCAAACGCTCTCCCTGCAGGCGAAGAGCGGCGGGAAGCTCGGCGAGGTGCTCGTACAGGAGCTCGTGCTCACCGAGGACCAGATCGCCGAGGCGCTCGCCCGCCAGAAGGGTCTCACGCATGTGAGCCTCACCGTGTTCCCGATCGACCGGAATGCGGCAAGCCTTGTCCCTGAGCGCATCGCGCGCCTGAGGAGCGTGCTGCCGATCGCCTTCTCAGAGGATCGACTCGTGCTCGCCATGGCCGACCCGCTCGACATCGAAGCAATCGACGACGTCGAGGTCCGCACCGGATACCGCGTCGAGCCCGTGGTAGCGGCACCGACCCAGATCCAGTATGCGATCGAGAAGTACGTGGCTTCCATCGACGCTTTTCAGGAGCTCGTCGACCACGACCTTGAAGCGGACGAGTCCGGCGTAGAGGTGGAAGGCGACGATGTTCCGGTCGTGCGCGTCGTCAACCAGTTCATCAGGGAGGCTGTGCGCGACGGCGCGAGCGACATCCACGTCGAGCCCGTGGAGGACGGTCTGCGTGTCCGGTTCCGCATCGACGGCGTCTTGCACGATGTGACCAAACTGCCGAAGAGCGCACGCGCGGGCGTGCTGAGCAGGCTCAAGATCCTTGCCGAGATGGATATCGCGGAGCGACGGCGTCCGCAAGACGGTCGAATCGCTCTCAAGGTGGACGATCGGCCTGTGGACCTGCGTGTGGCCTCGCTGCCCACGCCGTTCGGAGAGAGCATCGTCATCCGGATTCTCAACTCGGAGCTTCAGTTCCACTCGCTTCAGGATCTCGGCATGAACGACCATGATCTTGCTCTCGTCGCGCGTCTCCTCGGCAAACCGTATGGTTCCATACTCCTTGCGGGACCGACGGGGTCTGGCAAGTCGACGACTCTCTACGCCGCGCTCAAAGAGATCAACTTCCCAACCCGCAAGATCATCACCATCGAGGATCCGATCGAGTACCGGATGGCGGGCATCACTCAGATGGCGGTGAACTCGAAGATCGGGCTTTCGTTCGCCGCGGGACTGCGGCAGATCCTGCGGTCTGACCCCGACGTGGTGATGGTTGGCGAGATTCGCGATCCCGAAACCGCTGAGATAGCCGTTCGCGCGGCACTCACGGGACACCTCGTGCTTGCATCGCTCCACACGAACGACGCGCCTTCAGCACTCACGCGACTCGTGGATATGGACGTGCCGCCGTACATCACGTCCTCGGCGATCGTGGGGGTCGTCGCGCAGCGTCTCGCACGCAAGCTCTGCCCGCACTGCAAGGTGCCGCTCAAGCTTCCGAAAGAGAGGTTGCTCGCCGCGGGCTTCACCGCCGGGGAGGTGAAGTCCGTGGCGACGTTCGGCCCACAGGGCTGCGAGCAGTGCCATAACTCCGGCTATCGCGGAAGACTCGGCCTTTTTGAGATCATGGCCGTCGACGACGACATCGTGCGGGCGTTCCTGGTGCACGCCCCCTCCGACGAGCTGCGCAGGATAGCGCTGGGCAACGGCATGGTCCCCCTGAGGCGCGACGCGCTCGAAAAGGTCGCGGCAGGGGTCACGAGTCTCGAGGAGATCGACCGGGTGGTGGTCTAGGTGTCACGTCCGCCCCGCGCGATCGTTCTGGTCTTGGATAGTGTTGGCGCGGGAGCCATGCCTGATGCGGCCGACTACGGTGACGAGGACTCGAACACCCTCGCGCACACCGCGGCAGCGGTCGGGGGTATTCGGATGCCGAACCTCGGCGCGATGGGCCTCGGGAACATCACGGCTGTCGAGGGCGTGCCGCCTCATGAGCGCCCGTCGGCCTCATGGGGACGCAACGCTGAGGCGAGCGCCGGCAAGGACACCACCACGGGTCACTGGGAGATGATGGGGCTGCACCTGGCGCGTGCATTCCCCACCTACCCGTACGGCTTCCCTCCCGATGTGATGGGTGCGTTCACGC
>JAUXNU010000167.1 GCA_030682655.1 Actinomycetota bacterium
TTCGTCGTCGGCTAACGCCACCAGGCATCCGCGGATGTCCCCCGGCGGCAGGACCCCGAGCTCATCGCGCAGGCGCCCCGACGAGCCTCCGTCATCGGACACCGTGACCACGGCGGTAATCCAAGGCGTGAGATGTTTCAGTCCGCGCAGCAGGGTGGAGAGGCCCGTCCCCCCGCCGATCGCCACCACCCGGGGAGGTCCGCCCCCCCGGATGGCGTCAGCCCGCGCGCTCGACATCGCGGTGACGCACTCCGGTCTCCACCAGCGGGTCCTTGGAGAGGGAGGCGGCCAGGGCTTCGGCGAGCGCCACCGAGCGGTGCCGCCCACCCGTGCAGCCAACGGCGACCACCAGCTGGGTCTTCTGCTCGGAGAGATAGGCGGGCACGAGATACAGGATCAGCCCCGCCACCCGCTCGAGGAAGCCATGGGACTCCGGACGCGCGACCACGAAGTCGCTCACCTTCTGATCGAGGCCCGTGAGCCGACGGAGCTCGTCCACCCAATGAGGGTTGGGAAGGAAGCGGGCGTCGAAGACCATGTCCGCCTCCGTCGGTACCCCGAACTTGAAGCCGAACGAGACGAAGGTGACAAGCAGTTGGTTGCGGAGTTGCCCCGCGAAGAGCGTCTCCTGCAACCGATGCCGGAGCTCGTGCACGTTGAGGCCGGAGGTGTCGATCACCACGTCGGCGCGTTCTCGCAGCGGGGCAAGGAGCCCGCGCTCTTCCTGGATACCTGCCAAGAGGGATCCGTCGTGGGCCAGGGGGTGAGGCCTGCGGGTGGATTGGTAGCGCGCCACCAGCGATACGTCCGACGCTTCCAGGAAGAGGATGTGCAGGTCTGCGCCCCGCCGGGAGACGCCGTCGAGCACCTCGCCCAGCTCGGCGAAGTACAGTGCCCCGCGCACGGCGATCCCGACAGCCAAGCGATCCACGCGGCTCCCCTCGAGAGAGAACAGGTCGACCACACGGGGAAGCATCTGTGGCGGCAGATTGTCGATACAGAAGAAGCCCATGTCC
>JAUXNU010000168.1 GCA_030682655.1 Actinomycetota bacterium
CCGAGCACCGCGCCTTCCGGCGTGCCGAGCAGGTCCAGCGGGCTCCTCGTGCGCCCGACGTGGGCCACGCTGATGTGCGTGTAGATCACCGCCGTCCGGATCGATGCGTGCCCGAGCAGCACCTGGATCGTCCGGATGTCCGTCCCCCCTTCGAGCAGGTGCGTCGCGAAGCTGTGGCGCAGGGTGTGCGTCGTCACCCGCTTCGTCAGTCGGCAGGCGTTCACAGCCTTGCGCAATGCGCTTCGCACCCCGTCGGACGACACGCACTGGCCGGGTACGCGCCCGGGAAACAGGTGCATTCCGGTGAGACCTTCAGCCCGCCAGTACTCACGCAGCGCCAGGAGCAGGCGCGCGGGAAGCATCACGTACCGGTCCCGCCCGCGCTTCCCGTCCCGGACATGGATCAGCCCGCGACGACTGTCGATGTCCTCGACAGACAGGCCGCACGCTTCGCTCACACGCAACCCGGCGCCGTACGCCGACATCAGGACCATCCGGTACTTGCGCGACTCCACTGCCGCGAGAAGGCGCTCGACCTCGCTCCCGCTCAGCACGTCAGGCAGCGGACGGGCAACCTTCGGCCACGGAATCCGGACCACCTCCTCGGGACGACGAAGCGTCACCTCGTACAGGAACTTCACCGCCGCCACATGCATCTTCACCACGCTCGGCCCCTTGCCAGACTTCAGCAGGTGCAGCAGGAACGCCCGCACCTCGGACTCCCCCATCGCCACCGGCGAACGCCTGTGGTACTCCGCGAAGTGCCTGGCGCACCTCAGGTATTCAGCCCGGGTACCCTGCGCGTAGCACCGCAGCCGAAGATCCTCTTCCATCCGATCCCGCAGTTGCCCCATAATCGTGCCTCCGTGTTCGGGTTTCGTCGGGCACTCGCTGTTCGAGTGCCCCTCTGTCCGCTGGAGGTGTGGCCCGATCACGGGCTGCTGGTCAACTGTTTCTTGCAGGTGGGATGGTCATACACCGGCGATGGGGGCTGCTTCGCAGCGGTTGCACGCCACCGACTCCCGCG